>JACVXW010000135.1 GCA_015661135.1 Chloroflexota bacterium | reverse complement strand
GGGCCGCCCAGGAACCAGGCGAGGAAGGTGAGGGCGGCCACGACCAGGACGACCGGGACGAAGGTCTCGCTGATCCGGTCCGCCAGTTTCTGGATCGGCGCCTTGGAACCCTGTGCCCGTTGAACGAGCTCCACGATCCGAGCCAGGGCCGTGTCGCGGCCGACGTGGACGGTCCGCATCACGAACGACCCGGTCGTGTTGAGGGTCGCGCCGATGACCTCGTCGCCGGCCGACTTCGTGGCTGGAATCGGCTCGCCGGTGAGCATCGATTCATCGACGGCCGAGGCACCCTCCACGACGACGCCGTCCACCGGGATCTTGTCGCCCGGCCTGACCCGAAGCAGGTCGCCGGGCACGACGAGGGCGAGCTCGATGTCCTCCTCCACTCCGTCGCGAATCCGGCGCGCGGTCGTGGCCTGGAGGCCGATGAGGCGGCGGATCGCCCCGGTGGTCCGGCCCTTGGCCCGCGCCTCGAGCCACCGGCCCAGCAGGATCAAGCCGATGATGATCGTGGAGGAGTCGAAGTAGGTCTCCGGGTGCAGCCCGGCGAGGTGGACCGGCTCCGGCCACATCGTCACGAAGACCGAGTAGACCCAGGCGGCGGAGGTGCCCACCGCCACGAGCGTGTCCATGGTCGCGCCGCCGTGCCGGCCCGCCCGCCATGCCGCGCGATAGAAGCGGCCGCCGGCCCAGAACTGGATGAAGGTCGCCGGCCACAGGACCAGCTTGTTGAGATCCTCCATCGCCACCACGGTCTGGGGCGTGAACATCAGGACCATGATCACCAGCGCCGACGCAACCGATACCGCCGCCTGGAGCAGCGTCTGCCGCTGTGCCCGTTCGCGTTCGAGGTCATCGGCGGTGATTTCCTCGCCGAGCGCGGGTGCGGCGGCGGCCGTGCCGGGCGCGGCAACGGCCTCCGGCTTGACCTCGTAACCGGCGGCGCGGACAGCGGCCACCGCCTCGTCACGGCCGGCCAGCGCCGGGTCCAGGCGAACCGTGGCCCGCTCGGTCGCCAGATTGACGCTCGCGTCCTCGACGCCCGGCGTCTTCTTCAGGAATCGCTCGATGCGATTCACGCACGACGCGCAGGTCATGCCCTCGATCGGGAGGACGATCTCGATCGGGAGGAGGCGCGGGTCGATCGCTGGCGCAGATTGGGACATGGGAGCGGGTAAGCGCTTACATCGAGGGCGTGTACGACGGGTCGAGGAATCGGCCGGGGTCGTCGCCAAACTCCAGCTTGCAACCCTTGCCACAGAAGTAGAACGTCTTCCCGAGGTGCTCGGCGACGAGGTCGCGGAACGTCGCCGTGACGATCTCCACGGTCATGCCGCAGACCGGATCCGTCGCGGACGTCGGCTTGGCGCCGCCGTTGTCGTGGTGGTCACCATGGTCATGGCCGTGATCGTGGCCGTGATCGTGGCCGTGATCGTCGTCGCCTGCCTCTGGCTCACTGCCGGTCATGACGAGCTTCCAGGCCGCCTCGAGCTGGCCGCCCCAGGGGGCATCGAAGGCCACCTCCTCACGGCGGTCCGAGGACGCCGGCAGGGCGGCCGACGCGTTTGGCCCGACGGCGAAGACGTTGCCGCAGCAGCAGTCGTCGGTGAGGGCCTCGCTGCCACGGGCGTAGCTGACCCGCGGGTTGCAGCCGCACGGACAGGAGTAGCTGGCCATGAGCGAATCGTTCGGGCGAGGCGCGATCTGCAGGTTCAGGTTCAGGTTCACGGCTTCCTCCTCTTGTGAGCGGCCTACCGCTCGATATGGACGCGGCCGCCATCCTCGCGGACCTGGCGGATCCTGATCGGCTCGACCGCCGGCCCATTGATGGGGGTCCCGGTCCTGAGATCGAAGCGGCTCTTGTGGCAGGGGCAGGTGATCGATCCATCGGCGAGCACGCCGTCCGACAGCGGGCACGCCCGATGCGTACAGGTCTCGTCGAACGCGACGAGGCTCCCGTCGAGACGACCGAGGGCCACGAACGTGCCATCGACATCGACCGTCGTCAGCATGCCGTCCGGCGGCGGCGCGACGTCCACGACCGCCCACGACTCGACCACTCTACCTCCTGTTCGAATACTCCTGGGGAGTATCAGCCAACACATCGTACTCGATCGACGGCCAACGTCAATGGATGGCCCGCGCCTCGACACCGGCCGGCACCGGGGCGCCGAAGCGCGATGGCCGGAAGTCGGCGAGGCTGGGCTCGGCCATGCCGTCCACGATCTCCCCTGCGACGAGGTCGCCGAGGTGCAGGGCGAGGGTGAAGCCGCTGTGCGTCGCGAGGACGTACAGGTCGTCGACGCCGGGCGCCCAGCCGGCGACTGTGATTCGATCCGCCGGGACGGCCCGGTAGCCGACGCGGAGCTCCGCCAGCCGCGCACCTTCGAAGCCCGAGAGTACGTGGCGGGCCCGGGCGAGGAGCTCCCGACCGGCGTCGCCGTCCGGGTCAGGGGGAGTGTCCGGCTCGGCGAGGTGATCGAGGCCGATGCCCTGGAGGACGTAGCGCCCGGTGGACGTGTCGGGTCGGACGTTGAGCGTGGGCCCGGAGATCGTGCGGGCGAGGCGGGTTGGGACCAGTGCCGAGTAGCCGAGGAGACCGAGGGCCGGGCTTCCCCTCGTCGCGGGCTGCATCGGGACGTGGACACCGGCGAGGGCGAGGACCTCCTCGGTCCAGCGGCCGACGCACACGACGACGCGATCGGCGGCGAGGTGCGCGCCGCGGTCGAGCGCCACACCACGAACGCGAGCGCCCTCGATCGAGAAGCCGGCGACGGCGCTTCCGATCGACAGCCCGACGCCTTGAGAATTCGCACGGCGGCGCAGCCAGTCGACGAGCCCCTGTGGCACGACGAAGCCCTCAGTCGGCCAGAAGCGCACCTCGGCGCCGTGGGGGATGAGGAGGTCGGGCTCGAGCCTGCGCGCCGCGTCGGGCGAGATCGACTCGACCGGGTAGTCCCAGACCCGCATCGCGTCGACCGTGACGTCCATCTCATCGATGTCGGCCGGCTCGTCGGCCCACTGGATTCGTCCGTTGAGGTGCAGCCAGGGGGCCACCACGGGATCTCCAGCGAGCCGTCGATACGCGGCCACTGCCTCGACGTTGAGCTGGTGGTAGGCGCGCGGGACCTTGCTGTTGGCGTTGAGCCAGCCGAAGCTCGTCCGCGACGTCCCGCCGCCCGGCTCACCGCGATCGACGAGCGTCACGAGGTCGCCCCGGGCGGCCAGGCGCTCGGCAACCGAGAGCCCCAGGACACCAGCGCCGACGACGATCGTTCGGGCGGCCATCGCACCTCCTCCGTCGGGCGTGAAGCCCGGGTGGCAAGCATACGCCGAACGCGGCGATTGTGGACAATCTACAATCGGCGCAGCTATCATGAAGCCCTTCGCGGGCGTCGATCGATGGCCAGACCCGCTGAACCCGAGGTCCCCACGATGACGGCCGATGCCCCGACACACCGAGACGGTCGGTGACCACGCCGGGTGCCTCGCTGACGGATCCCGGATCCTGCGAGAAGCCGCAGGGGCGTGCTCGATGCCAGCGGTCGCGGTCTCTGATGCCCACGGCGACGCGCGAGCCCGCCCCGGCTTCGCCGGCGCCTGAGGTGGGCGAAAAGGCCGGCAGATGACCACAGACGTGATGACGATGGCCGCCCCCAAGGTGGTCTTCACCAACTACGAGGACATCCGCGATGCGCTCGCGAATCCGGCGATCTCCCGCCGCTTCGATACCCGCGCCTACGCGGAGGGCAACACCGGCGACGGGACCGTCAGCACCGCGCACGGCGAGATGCACCGCGCCCGGCGGCGCGTGGAGAACACCCAGTTCCGCAACGAGCCCCTGAAGCACTACGAGCGCGAGCTCTTTCCGGGCCTCCTCACCGAGATGCTCGATGACCTGATCGTCGAGGACCGGGTCGACCTGGCGCCGATCGCCCCGCTCATCACCGTCGTCCTGGCGGCGAAGCGGGCGGGACTCGATCCTGACCATCGGGACATCGCGAGGCTGCGACAGCTCATCGACCTCGTCGATGCCTTCTCCAACGGCCTCGGGACCGGCATCCTCGAGATGAAGGACCCGGTCGGGGCGCGGAACCTCGTGATCGAGGCGCTTGACGAGTTCGAGCGGGACGTGGTTCGTCCCGCCTGGCGGCGACGCGTCGACCGGATTGCGGAGCACCGTGCGGCGGGGACCCTCGAATCGATCGCCCACGACGACATCCTCACGGTGCTCCTCGCCTACCAGGACGATCCGTCACTCGAGCTCGCGGACGATGGCCGGATCGTCCGCGAGGTGGCTACGTACCCTCCTGAACACCCTCGACTTCCTCATGCCGCTCATGGCGGAGGATGGGTCCCTGCGCGAGCGCATCCTCGACGATCGCATGTTCGTGTCGCGCTGCATCCACGAGACCATCCGGCTGCGCGCCATCACGCCGCACATGAAGCGGCGTGCCGAGGCGGACACGGTCATCGCCGGGCAGGCCGTCGGACAGGGCACGATGGTCATCCTCAACATCCAGGCAGCCAATCTCAGCGAGGAGCTCTACGGCCCGGATGCCGCCGAGTTCAACCCCGACCGCCATCTGCGAGACGGGGTCCCGCGCTGGGGCCTGTCCTTCGGCTTCGGTCCGCACCAGTGCCCGGGCCGCTCGTCGGCTGTCGGGCTCCCGGTCCCCGGGGATTTCAAGCCGCGCGAAGACCACCTCTACGGACTCGTGCCGCTGACCGTCCAGGAGACCGTTCGCCGCGGGGTCCGCCGCGATCCGAATCGCCAGCCGGTCCTCGACGACCGCAGCGAGCGGCTCGCCTTCACCTCGTTCCCGGTCATCTTCGACGCCAGGGGCACCCATGCCTGAGGTCGTCGTCGTCGGAGCCGGGATCGTCGGGCTCTCGACCGCCTTCCACCTCGCCGGCCTCGGCGTTCGCGACGTGACCGTCGTCGAGCGCCGCCATATCGGCGCCGGGGCCTCGGGCAAGTCGGGCGCGATCATCCGGACCCACTACTCGAACGAGCCCGAAACGCGCCTCGCCCTCGAGGGGCTCACGTTCTTCCGGTCCTTCCGGGAGCGGGTCGGAGTGGACTGCCGGTTCGACGAGACCGGCTTCCTCGTCTTCGCGGATCCCGAGAACCACGAGGCGCTCGAGGCGAACCTCGGCATCCAGCGGTCGCTCGGCATCCCCGCCCGCATCATCGGCCCGGAGGAGCTCCGCGACATCGACCCCTCGGTCAGCGTCGAGGACGGCGCCGTGATCGGCTACGACCCCTCAGCAGGGGTCGTAGATGGCATGGCGGCCTGCAACGCCTTCGCCACGGCGCTCCACCGGCTTGGCGTCCGGATCCAGCTCGAGACGACGGTCACCTCGATCCGCCACACCGGGGGCCGGGTGACCGGTGTGACCACGACGGCCGGCGACCTCGACACCGATCGCGTCGTCATCGCCCCGGGTGGTTGGGCCCACGCCCTCCTCCGACCCCTCGGTTTCGACCTGCCGATGATCCCCGCCACCTCGCGGATCGCGGTCTTCCGCTGGCCCCACGACCGCGACCCTCGCCATCCGGTGGCCATCGACCACCGCAACGGGCTGTGGTTGCGGCCGATCTTCGGGGAGCACACCCTTCTCGGGGCGGAGCGCGGCGTTCGCCGCGAGGTCGAGGCGCCGGATCACTTCGACGAGACCATCGACCAGCCCTATGTCGAGCTCTGTCGGGAGCAGCTCGCGCGGCGGTACCCGGTCATGCGCCACGCCGTTGGGCGGGGGGGCTGGACGGGCCTCGTCATGCGCTCGATCGACAGCCGGCCGATCATCGGGCCATTCGCCGGCTACGAGGGTCTGGTCGGGCTCGTCGGCGACAGCGGCACCTCGTTCAAGACCGCCCCGGCTGTCGGGCGGGCGCTCGCCGAGCTCGTGACGACGGGCACGAGCGAATTCGACATCACGCCCTTCCACGCCAGCCGTTTCGACGGCGGCGGCAGCTGGGTCGATCCCACCGAGACCTCCACGGCGGCGTCGATCTCCCGCTGACCGTGCGGCCGCCGCGGCAGCAAGGGCTAGTCGGCTCGCCCGTCCACCCGCTCCTCCACGGCGACGATCCGCCGAGCCTGCTCGAGGTCGATCTCGAAGAACGCCTCAGGCGGGACCTCCGAACGCTCCTGATAGCCGACCTGGGTCGCCACTGACTGCCAGAAGGGCAGTGCGCCGGGCGAGTGCGGGAAGGTGTGCAGGGCGATGATCGAATAGCCACCCTCGGCAAGGGCGAAGGCGAGGCACTCCCGGACCACGGCGTGGGCGATGCCGCGCCGGCGGTCCTCACGCCGGACGTAGATCCGAACGAGCTGTGCTGTCTCCTCGCCGTCGTAGCGGCGAACGAGATGCGCGGGTCCACCTCGCAGGCGACCGACCCGGATGCCGCCCGTGCCGATGACCTCGCCTGTCGTGTCGTCCGTGACCACGAAGAGCCTGTGCCTGGCCGGCTCCAGATAGGAGCCCGCGAGATCCGCGATGTCGCGATGGTAGGTCGGGTCGTACTTCGTCCCGAAGTCCTCCTCCACTGTCCGCCGCATGAGTGCCTCCGCAGCAGCGAGGTCGTCGCCGGTTGCCAGGCGGATCGTGAAACCTGGGGTCGACGTCATGAAGGCATCCTCCGCTGTCCGAGCTGCCGAGCCACGAGGGGGGCCGCGATGGCGAGGAGCAAGCCCCCGGAGGCGACCGCGAGCGGCGCCCCGATCCGGTCGGCAAGCGCCGCGATCGGGATCGCCCCCAGCGGCCCGAGGGCGAAGGTGAGCTGGTAGAGGCTCGCGGCCCGCCCGTAGTACGCCGGCTCGGGCGCCGAGACGACGACGGCCGAGTTGACGGTCGTGAAGGCCGCCGCGGCCGCGCCCGCCAGCGCGACCAACACGAGCGCGATCGGGAATGACGGCGCGAGGGCGAACGCCAGGGCGGCGAGGCCGAAGAGAGCACCAAGGATGGCGGGCCACCGCGCCAGGCTGCCGCCACCGCGCAGGCGGGACACCCCGATCGAGCCGACGATGCCCCCGACACCGGCCACCGCCATGAGCGTGCCCAGCCCGGCCGGCCCGACGTCGAAGACCCGGTCGGCGAAGACCGGCATGAGCTGTCGGTAGGGCATCCCGAGGAGCATCGCCAGGGCGGACAGGGCGATCACCACCCGGAGCGCCGGCAGCCGGCGGGCATACGACATCCCCTCGCGGATGCGTCCGAGGACCTGGTCCCCCGCCATCGCCGATGGCACCGCCTGGTCGGGCAGTCCCCGGAAGATCACGTAGATCCCGGCATGAAGGACGGCGATGAGGACGAAGGCCCAGCCGATGCCGATCCCCGCGGTCGCCACGAGCAGCCCGCCGAGGGCCGGTCCGAGGACCGCGGCCACATGCTCGCTGAGGCTGTAGGCAGCCACCGCGTTCGGCACCAGCGGCGTGGCCACGGCGACGGCCGTGTACGCCGTCCGGGCCGGGGCGAAGAATGCGTACACCGCCCCCTGGATGAGCCCGAGGCCGACGACGTGCCAGATGCCGAGCGCGCCCTCCAGCGCTAGCAGCCCGATCGCCAGCGCACCAGCGCCGAGCACGACCTGGGACAGCAAGATCGTTCGGCGACGGGAGAAGCGGTCGGCGGCGACGCCGCCGAAGGGCGGCATCAAGAGGATCGGGAGGCCCCAGGCGCCCACCATCAGCCCGACCTCCAGGGCGGAGGTCGAGAGCGTGATC
>JACVXW010000134.1 GCA_015661135.1 Chloroflexota bacterium | reverse complement strand
CATCGGCGGCAAGGTCGCCGCCATCGCCGAGCGCGTCCCGTCCTCCGTCGTCGGCGACGGCACGCACACGGTCCGGCAACTGGTGGACAAGACCAACAGCGATCCACGGCGCGGCATCGGCCACGAGAAGGTGCTGACCAAGATCAAGGTGGACGATGCCGCCGTCGAGCTGGTCCGAGGCCAGGGCCTGGAACTGGACGACGTTCCGCCGGCCGGTATCCGCGTCAAGCTCGCCCTGACCGGCAACATGTCGACGGGCGGAACCTCCATCGACCGAACAATCGAGGCCCACCCGGACAACGTCGAGATCGCCGAGATGGCGGCGCGGGTCGTGGGCCTCGACGTCGCCGGCATCGACTTCATCTGCCCGGACATCACCGTGCCCGTTCGCGAGACGGGTGGGGCGATCGTCGAGGTCAACGCGGCACCCGGATTCCGAATGCATACCCACCCCACGGAGGGCGAGCCGCAGTACGTGGCCCGGCCCGTGATCGACCTGCTCTTCCCGCCCGGCGCCCCGTCCCGGATCCCGATCATCGGCGTGACTGGCACGAACGGCAAGACGACCACGGTCCGGATGATCGCCCACGTCCTGAAGCTGATGGGCCGGCGGGTGGGGATGACCTCGACCGACGGCATCGTCGTGGACGGCCGGATGATCAAGCGAGGCGACATGTCCGGCCCGAAGTCCGCCCGGATGATCCTCCAGAACCCGACCGTGGATACCGCGGTCTTCGAGGTTGCCCGGGGCGGGATCCTCCGCGAGGGTCTCGGCTACGACCGGAACGACGTCGCGGTCGTCACCAACGTCACCGGGGACCATCTGGGCCTGGGCGGCATTGACACGCTCCGCCAGCTGGCCGACGTCAAGGGCGTGCTCGTGGATGCCGTGCCGCGGTCAGGGACGGCCGTCCTCAACGCGGACGATGCCAACGTCGCCCGGATGAACCAGCAGTGCGACGGTGCGGTGATCTACTTCTCGATGCAGACGGAGAAGGGTGAGTCCGGCTATGACCGGGTGGACGGCCACTGCGGCCGCGGCGGTGCCGCATTCGTGCTCCGGCACTCACCGGAGGGCGACCAGATCGTGCTGCGGCACGGGCCTCGTACCATGCCGCTCCTCTACACGCACCTCATCCCGGCGACGTTCGGCGGGAAGGCCCGGATGAACGTTGCCAACGCGCTTGCGGCCGCGGCCGCGGCCTGGGCTTCTGGCGCCCACCTCCACGACATCCGGCAGGGCCTGCGGACGTTCACCACTTCGTTCTTCCAGGCGCCGGGCCGGCTGAACCTCGTCGAGGTCTCAGGTGTGCGCGTCGTCATCGACTACTGCCACAACGTGGACGGGATGCGCAACCTGTCCGACTTCGTGAACCGGATGATGATCGAGAACGGTGTCCGGTCCGGGCGGGCCATCGGGGTCATTGGCGTCCCCGGTGACCGCCGGGACGACGACATGCGCGACTACGGGGCGCTGGCCGCCACCGCTTTCGACGAGATCATCGTCCGCGAGGACCGCAACCTGCGAGGCCGTGCGCCGGCCGAAACCGCAGCCCATGTCCTCGAGGGGATAAAGGGCGCACGCAAGAGCGGGGCCCGCACCGCGAGGGCGGACAAGATTCTCGACGAGATGACCGCGGTCCGGACCGCGCTCCGCCGGGCGAATCCGGGCGACCTCCTCGTGATGTGCGTCGACGACGCGATCGGCGTCTACAAGGAGACGATGGCCACCGCCGGCCACGGCCTCGGCACCACGGCCTTCGCCGACCCCGGAGAGTTCGAGGCGCCCGAGGGCTGAGCGCAACTACCGCTCTCTAGTTGAAAGTCCACACTAGCCTTGACAAGATGGCTAGAATGGTCAGATGAAGATGGCCACGATCACGCAGGCGAAGAACGGGCTGAGCGCGCTCATCGACCGCGTCAAGGCAGGCGAGAGCATCGTGATCTCCGACCGAGGCAGGGCGGTCGCTCGGCTCGAACCGGTGCTTGATCGGGCCGACCCGGACGGACGGCTGGCTCGCCTCGAGCGCTCCGGGATCGTGCGGGTCGGCACGGCCGCTCCACCGGTTGATCTCATTCGAGTGCCCGGGCCGTCGGTCGGGCCGGGATTCAGCGGCGTCCAGGCCGTCCTGGACGAGCGAGGCGAGTCCTGGTGAGGTTCTGGGACACGTCGGCGCTCGTACCGCTGCTGATCACGGAAACATCCAGCGCTGGAGCCCGAAGGGCGTACGAACTCGATCCCGAGATGATCACCTGGTGGAGCACGGAGGTCGAGTGCGTGTCCGCGCTCACGAGGTTGGAGCGAGCCGGCGGGCTGACGATCGACGGCCTCGGCAATGCCCTCCGGCGACTGGACGCCCTGTCCCTGGCGTGGCACGAAATCCATCCGGGGCAGCGGGTTCGCGAGATCGCCGTTCGGCTGCTCCGCGTTCACCCACTTCGAGCATCGGATGCGCTTCAACTCGCCGCCGCGATCATGTCCGCCGAGGAGCGGGCGGCCACCCTCGAGTTCGTGACACTCGACGATCGACTGGCCGACGCAGCCGATCGCGAAGGGTTTCCGGTGGTCAGGCCGGATTGATCCTCGGGATCAGCGCCCGACGTTCAGGTTGCCGCTGACGACCTTGATGATGCCGTAGATGAGTCCGCCGGAGATCACCACGAGCGCAAGGCCGATTGCCATCTCCACGGGTCAGGTCCTCCATCCGTCACGGTCGCCGGTCATCCGGCGCTCGGCGTCATGATGGGCGCGCGGCCGGGGCTGCGCAACGTGATCTCGCACGCGCCGCACCCCGCCCGCGCTCAGCGTCGGGGACGCTCCTCCAGGCGAGGCACGAGGCTGGTCAGGTCGGCCGACGACTCGACCGGGCGGAACCCCAGCTCCGCGAGGATCGCGAACACGCCGGGTCGATCCTCGTGGCAGAGAAGGACCACGATTCGGGCGGCGTCGTGGCGTGAGCCCTCGGCCGCGGCGGCGGCTCCGTTCAGTTCGGCTCGGAGCGCCGCCGTCTCGGATTCGTAGACGGGGATCTCCGAACTCCAGCCGGCATCGGTGGCACCCGCGCGGAGTTCACCGACCACAGCTTCACGCGTCCGGCCCCGGAGGTATCCGAGGGTCTCCTTGATCGCGATGCGCTGTGCCCGCGCCGCGGCGATCGCGCCCATCCCCCGGAGGGAGTCGTCCGGCCGATCGCCGGCCGTGCCCACGATGACCGTGATCGGGATGACCGGCCCGCCGGCGCCGGCCGCGATCCCGTCGGCCACGTCCAGCAGGACCTGGAGGCCCGCCTCGTTGTGGGCGAAGTCGACGATCGCGACGCGCGCGCCCTTGCGGTAGATGTTCATCCGCCCGGGTGACTCCTCGGCGATCGGCCGGAAGTCGAGCAGCCCCGTCCGGACCTCCTCGATCGTCGCACCGAGGGCCCGCGCGCCGGCCGCAGCAGCAAGCGCATTCGCGACGTTGTGGCGGGCCAATCCGGCCAGCGTGATCGGTATCTCGCGCACGCTCACGATCGGGGTGAACGTGTCGCCGTCCGCCTCGCCAAGCTCGCCGCGACGGACCAGGTAGGCCCGGCCACCGGCGGCGCGATGCCGACGAACGGCCGCGGAGGCCTCGCCCTGGAGCGTGAAGTACGCCACTTGCGCGCTTACACGCCGGGCGACCGCCCGCACGAGCGGGTCGTCCGCGTTCAGGATCACCCAGCCATCGCGTCGGGTGATCCGGCAGACCGTGGCCTTGACCTCGGCCAGTTCGGGGAGCGTGTGGATGCCCTGCATGTCCAGGTGGTCCGCGCTGACGTTGGTCAGGATGCTCGCGTCGTTGGACTCGTAGCCCACGCCACGAAGGACGAGCCCGCCGCGCGCCGTCTCGAGCACCGCAACCTCGACATCGGATCGCCGGAGGATCTCCTGGGCACCGCCCGGGCCGGTCCAGTCGCCGGGATTCACCATTCGCTCGTCCACGAGGATCCCGTCCGAGGTCGTCGTCCCGACGTGCCGGCCGGCCCGCAGGAGGATCCGGGTGATGAGCCGGGTCGTCGTGGACTTGCCGTTCGTGCCGGAGATCGAGATCACGGGGATCCGCCGATCCGCATCCCGGATCCAGGGCGATGGCGTCGTCGACGCCCGCCGGATCCGGTCCGCCCATGACGCGAGCAGCCGCTCCTGCGCGCCGGTGAGGCGCGCGCGACGGGCCGGGGTAGCCGACCGCTCGGCCAGCGCAACTGCCCCCTCGGCGATCAGGCGGGCTCGCTCCGCGCCGGCCCACGGCCAGGTGACGATCCAGTGACCGGGGTCGGACGACCGGTGGGCGCGCATGCCACCGAGGCC
>JACVXW010000133.1 GCA_015661135.1 Chloroflexota bacterium | reverse complement strand
GCCATTGCGACATGCGCGGCGCGGACGCAGCCCCTTCCGCGCCCGAGGCCCGGCCGCTGATCAGCTCGTTCACGATGCATCCGAGCATGAGGTCGATGCCCAGCGGACCGTCGGCCGGGTAGCGGTCGGCACACGTTGGCGGGCGAGCCGTGGGCCCGGGTGTCGGATCCACCGCCCGCATCGGCCCGGCGATCAGAGCGGCGAGGATGAGCCCAAGGGCGGCGCCCCCGAGGGCGACGGTGCGGCGGCGGTCTGCCGCCCCTGTCATTGGCCCTGCGCCGACTCGTCCGCGGAGGCGGCGGGCGTCGGCCCGGATCGGCCGGGCGGTGCCACTCCGCGGACCGCCAGGCGGTCCTGCAGCCGGAACGCCTCCCCGATGAATGGCAGGAACCACGGCCGGCCTTCGTACGGGGCCGGCACCAGGCGGAACCGGAGCATCGCGAGCGCCGGCGGTTCGCCGCCGCCGAGCCACTCCGCCGCCCGCGTCCCGAGGTACGTGGACATGAGGACGCCGGTCCCCGAGTAGCCCACGGCATGCATGATGCCGCCGAGCCGGCCGATGTGCGGCATGCGATCGAAGGTCATGGCCACGTTGCCGCCCCACGAGTACTCCACCCGGTACCCGGCGACCTGCGGATGGATCGCGAGCATCCGGTCGAACAGGGCGCGGGCCGTGCGCTCGGGGCTCTGTGGCAGGAAGCTGACCCGCCCGCCGAAGATGACTCGCCGATCCGCCGACACGTGCCAGTAGGACAGGAAGTTCTTCGTATCGAAATAGGCCCGGCCGGTCGGCGAGACCTCGTGGGCGAGGTCCTCGGGCAGCGGCTCCGTGGCGATGATGGAGCTCACGATCGGGACGATCCGGCGGCGGACGCTCGGCACGGCGCCATCGGTGTAGCCGTTCGTCGCGACGAGGACATCCCGGGCGAGGATGGCCCCGCGGCTCGTTTCAACGACGAACCGGCCGTCCGCCTGGCGGCGAATCGCGAGGACCGGCGTCGCCTCGTGGAGATCGGCACCGGCCCGCTCGGCCAGCCCGACCAGGCCGGCGAACCACTTGCCGGGGTGGAGGATGCCGCCCGGCTCCACCGCCAGGCCGCCGTGGTACGCATCGGTCCCGATCTCCTCGCGGAGCCGGGCCTTCTCGACAATTCTCGCCCGCGTGCCCCACGGGGCCAGGGCGGCGGCCTCGTCGGCGAAGTGATCGAAGTGGCTCGGCGCCCAGGCGAGCTCCAGCCAGCCGTTCGGTCGGAGCTCGGCATCGATGTCGTTGTCCCGGATCAGCCCGGAGACGAGCTCGAACGCCTCCATCGATTCGCCGTAGATCGCACGGGCCAGCTCCGGTCCGTAGCGCTTCACGAGCGTCCGGGGGCCCCACTTGAACCCCGGGTGAATGATCCCGCCGTTCCGGCTGGAGGCTCCGTAGCCGAGCGTCCTCGCTTCAAGGAGGACGGCCTTCGCCCCCTGGAGGGCGAGCTTTCGAGCGGCGGCGACGCCGGTATACCCGCCGCCGACGATGGCGACGTCCACGATGTCCGGCAGTTGCCGCCCGCTCCGGGCGTGCAGCGACGGCATCGTCGCGTGCCAGTACGGCCGGCGCTCGTAGTCGCGGTTGAGGGTCGGTCCGGTCATCGTGTGCATCGTATCGGGCCGGACGGAGCGCGGTTTGCCGCGGACCTCGCGCGGCAAGCGGCCCATTTCTGTCATTCGCTCCTCAGGCGGGAGCAAGTCACCCGATTCAGTGACAGCTGCCCGCCTGGCGAGAATCTGTCAGCGTCTGGCCGCCGGCCCCGTTCAGGCTCGGACCTGCGACCGCCTCGCCGGTGACGAGCTCCCACCTGGGTGGAATCTGGCGGAAACGGCGTACGCCCCCTGCGCCCGCCTCGTGCGCCACCTCAGTCCGAGGTCGGCTCGTCGATCTCCCAGGCGACGCGGCCGCCCGCGACGGTGAGGAGGACGCGGCCGGGCAGGTCACGCCCCAGGAGGGGCGAGTTCTTGCCGCGGGACGCGAGGGCGTCGGGGGAGACGCTCCATGTTTCTGACCGATCGAACACCACGAGGTCGGCGGGCGCGCCTTCCACGAGGCCGCGCGGTCGATCCCCGCCGGGCGCCCTCGGCCCCAGGACGCGGGCCGGGCCGGTGGTCAGCGCCGCGATCGCCGTCGCGAGCGGCAGCCGGCCGGCATCCACCGCCGCCAGGACGATCCCGAGCGCCGTCTCGATGCCGCTGATGCCGGTCGCCGCCAGCCCAAACTCGACCGCCTTGTCCACTTCTGCGTGCGGCGCGTGGTCCGTGGCGATGGCATCGGCCGTGCCGTCCACGAGGGCCGCAATGCACGCTGCGGCATCGCTCGCCGAGCGGAGCGGCGGGTTGACTCGCAGCGACGGGTCGAACGGCGACGCAGTGATCGCCCCGTCCCGCCACGGGTCCCGGGCCGCGCCATCGCTCCCGATGGCCTCCCAGCTCCATCGCCGCGCCCCCGCGATCCACTCATCGGTGAGTGCGAGGTGATGCGGCGTCACGTCGCAGGTGACCGGCAGCCCGGCCGCCTTCGCGCGCCGCACGAGGTCGAGCGAAGAACCCGTGGACAGATGTGTCAGGTGGAGGCGCGCACCGGGGACCTCGGCGACGACCTCGGCGAGGAGCGCAAGGTCCCGGGCCACCGCGCCCGCTTCCGCGGAGCCCGGCCAGCCGCGCAAGCCCAGGACGGTTGCAACGAGGCCCTCGTTCGCCTCCGAACCCTCGGTGAGGGACGCATCCTCGGGATGGTCCACGACGGGCAGGCCGAGCATCCCGGCGTACGCCAGGGCGTTCCGGAACAGGGAAGCGGACCGGACCGGCGCCCCGTCGTCGCTGAACCCCACGACCCCCGCGTCGGCCAGCTCCCCGAGCGCCGCGAGCTGCTCCCCCATCCGCCCAGCCGAGACGGCGCCGTGCGCCAGCAGCGCGACCGGCGACCCGGACAGCACCGCCGCGGCCCGGATCCGGGCGAGGACGGAGGGTTCGTCGAGCGCCGGCGTGGTGTTGGGCATGACGCAGACGGCAGTGAAGCCACCGTGGGCCGCAGCCGCGAGCCCGGTCGCGATCGTCTCGGCGTCCTCGTTGCCCGGCTCGCGGAAGTGGGCGTGGAGGTCGATGAACCCGGGGGCCACGATCACCCCGCCGGCATCCACCCCGTCCGCGTCCGCGCCCTCCAGCCAGGTGACCGCCACAAGGATCCCGTCGGTGACGACGATCTCCCCGGGCCCTTCGCGCCCGGTTGCGGGATCCACCAGCCAGGCCCGGCTGATCTCGAGGTCCGCGAGCCGAGCCCCGACAGACGACCGCGCGAGCTGGAGCGTCACTCCCCCATCCCCCGCGCGCCGGCGAGGAGGTAGAGGACGGCCATCCGCACCGCGACGCCGTTCGCGACCTGGTCCGTGATCACAGACTGGCCGCCGGCCGCGACATCGGCCGCGATCTCCACGCCCGCGTTCATCGGGCCGGGGTGCATGACGAGGGCGTCCGGCTTGGCGAGCGCCAGTCGCTCGCGGGTGAGCCCGAAGCGGGCCGCGTACTCGCGCAATGACGGGAGGAGGCCGCCGGCCATCCGCTCGCGCTGGATCCGGAGGGCCATCACAACGTCCGCGTCCCGGAGTGCGGCGCCGATGTCCGAGGTGACCGTGAACCGCCGCGAGCCCCCGATCCCGGCCGCCGCCCAGGCCTCGAAGCCGCGGAGCAGCGTCGCCGGGCCGCAGATCCAGACATCCGCGCCGGCTGCGGTGAGGGACCAGAGGTTGCTTCGGGCCACCCGGGAGTGGAGCGCGTCGCCGAGGATCACGATCTTCCCCACCCGGCAGGCGGGATCGGAGCGTGTAGAGGTCCAGGAGGGCCTGCGTCGGGTGGGCATGCCAGCCGTCGCCGCCGTTGAGGACGCTGCCGGAGAAGTGCTCGGCGGCAAGGTGGGCGGCGCCGGAGGTGGCGTGGCGGATGACGATCATCCGCGCGCCCAGGGCTTCGATCGTCCGGATCGTGTCGACGAGCGACTCCCCCTTCGCTACCGACGAGGTCGACGCGGCGATGTTGACGACGTCCGCGGACAGGTTCTTGGCGGCCACCTCGAAACTCACCCGGGTCCGCGTGGAGGCCTCGTAGAACAGGATCGTGACGCCCCAGCCGCGGAGGGCCGGAACCCTGGGAATCGGCCGGGCGAGGACGTCGGACATCGATGCGGCGGTGCGCATCACCAGCTCGAGATCGTCGGCCGTCAGGAGATCCACGTCCAGGAGATGCCGATGCGTCCAGCGGCCGGCCGGCGCGAGGTGCTCGGAGCCGGCTGCATCTGCGGGCGCGGCGAGGGCGGGATCCGTGGCCACGTTCACCGGACCGGGATCGCCGCGGGCGTCGTGGGGGCACCCGCATCCGCGGGGGCCCGGTCAATGTCCACGGCGTCCTCGCCGTCGATCTCCTCGATCCGGACTCGCACGAGCTCCTCTCGCGATGTCGGGACGTTCTTGCCGACATGGTCGGCGCGGATCGGCAGCTCGCGATGCCCGCGGTCCACGAGGACGGCGAGGCGGATCGCCTGCGGTCGGCCGTACTCGATCAGGGCGTCCATCGCGGCCCGGATCGTCCGGCCCGTATAGAGCACGTCGTCCACGAGCACGACCGTCGTGCCGGTGACATCGAACGGCAGGTCCGTGCCCTTCACGACCGGCTGCTGGGCGAGCATGGAGAGGTCGTCCCGGTAGAAGGTGATGTCCAGCGCCCCCACCGGGAGCGTCGCCCCCTCGTGCGCAGCCATCGCCTCAGCGATCCGATGGGCGATCGGGACACCCCCGCGCTGGATCCCCACGAGGACCAGGCCGTCCGTGCCGGCATGCTTCTCGACGATCTCGTGGGAGATGCGGATCACGGCCCGGCGGATCTCCTCTGCCGTCATGATCCGGCGCCCGCTCACCGGCACTGCGTCTGCCGGCTGCGCGTCGCCCGCGTGCGACGTGGCACTGTCGCGCTCCTCTTCCTTCCGGCCTCTCGGGGCCTGCCGCCGGCTCTCCTGGCCGGGCTCGAAGGTCGGTCCGAAGTCTACCCGATCAGTAGACCGAGACGGTCACCCAGGTCGTGCCGGACCACCAGCCGCAGCCGCAGATCCGGAAGAAGTCCGGGCGGTACATGTCCACGATCCGGATGGCCTTGATCGGGCCGTAGTCGTTGACCACTCGCTCGAGACAGCCGCTTGATCCACAGATGACGACGATCGTGCCCCGCGGCAGGCGCATCGCCGTCGTCCCGTGGTCGTAGAAGGTCGCGTAGCCGGTCATCGTGTAGCGGGGTGCCTTCCAGTCCCACCCCGCCGCCACGGTCGGGACCTTGATCTTTGGTCGCACCGCGGGTGCCGCCACCGCGCCGGGCGCGGCCTCGCTGAACACGCTGGAGGGATCGAGGCGGGCGGCGGACGCAAACGCCGGATCCGGCGCCGAGATCGTGTCGATCGATCGGTCGCCGGCCGTCGCGAGGATGACGTCTCTCATGGCCACTGCATCGAGGGGCTGCTCGCGGCTCGGTTCCCTGGAGCCGACGAGGCCCGGCAGCGCGCCGAGCGCGAACGCGGCGGTGAGCGCCGCGGTCGCGACCGTCCTGCTGGGTCGCACTGCGCGACGATACGGCATCGGGCGGGTTCGATGTCGAGCGGACGGGTTTCCGGCCTTCGGGGTGGTGCGTCGGCGCACCACCGGGGACCGGGTCAGCGGACGACGGACAGCCCCTCCGCCGCGTCGCTCTGCACCTGGCCGAACTCATCCCCGGTCCAGGCCAGCACGTGGAGGTGGCTCGCGTCGCCGTCCTGCCCGGGCGGCGTCACCCAGACGAGCCGGCCCTCACCGATCGAGAAGCCCCGGAGCGCCACCACGCCGGGGAGTGGATCCACGTCCGTCTTGACGGCCTTGGTGTCCTTGTCCAGCGCCACGAGGCGAAGGATCCCCACCCCGGATCCGTTCGCATCGCCCACCCAGACGGCCAGCCGCGTTCCGCTCGGGTCGAAGCTCACGTCGAAGTCGCCGATCGGCCCTTCGGCCAGGACGACCGGCGAACCGGCCGGGCCGGGGGGGACGACCGGTCCCAGCGATGCGCCCGGGTCGGAGGACGGGCTCGCGCCGGCGGATGCACTCGGGCCAGGGGTCGCGGCCGGGAAGTCCGACGGCGGGTTCCAGCGGTCCATGACGAGGCGCCCCGTCCCCAGGGCCCAGCCGGTCCCCGTCCCGTCCGGGACAAGCGCCCCGGACCAGTAGACGATGGTTTGGGAAAGGGGATCCACGATCGGCCGCCAGACGTCCGTGCCGGCGAGCGGGACCACCGCCGCGGACACCGGATCCAGGAGGAACGAGACGGGATGCTCCTCGACTGGCGGGGCAGCCGGGTCCGGAGACGCCGACGGATCCGGGGATGCTGACGGATCAGGCGATGCGGAGGGATCCGGCGATACGGAGGGTTCACCCGGGTCGGCTGGGACATCAACCGTGCTGGCCAGGACCAGGTTGCCGAGCCAGCCGCCAAAGAAGGTTCGATGATCGGCCGTCATCGCGATCGCAAGCGGCTCGCCGACGCGCCAGAGATACAGGTCCGGGCCGGCACTGCCGTCCATCGGGCGAGCGGAGAACGCGAGCCATTGGCCGTCCGCGGAGTACGCGGCCCCGCCCACGATGACGACGCCGGTCAGGATCGCGTGCGGCGCATTCGGATCCGGCGAGGCCGACGGAGACGGGGTGGGTGCCGGAGTCGCATTCGGGTCCGGAGTTGCGTTCGGGTCCGGTGAAGGCGTCGGCCGGGCCGTAAGCGTCGCGGTCGGCGTGGCGGTCGGCGTCGGCGTGGGCGGGGGGGTCGCGCCGACGATCGGCGACCCACCTGGGTTGGGGCTCGGTTCCTTCGTCGGCACCGTCACGACGAGGACATCGCCACCGCCGAGCGTGTCCGATCCGGCGAAGACGACGACCTGCTCGTTCGTCGGCGAGATGACGACGGCCTGCGGTTCGCTCTCGAGCGTCAGGCGGGCCGACGAGCCTTCATCGATCGGCGCGCAGGCGTCCGGGGTGGAGGTGCACACGGACTGGACGCTGGCGAAGACGAGCTGGAACGTGCCATCGCTGCTCTCCTGGACCCACGTCAGACCCTTGGCGGTGACGGCGAGCGGCGTTGCTTCGGGCGGCGGCGTCGCGACCGCGATGTCCGACCCGGCGGGACCGTTCGGGCCGATGGGACCGGGACCACCTCGGGGCATGAGCGAGGTACTCACGACGACGAGCACCACGAGCGCGCCGGCCAGAACCCCGAGCGGCACCCGCCCAAGGAGCACGCGTCCGGTTCGAGGACCCCGGACGACGGACCGCTCGCCGCGGTCCCGCCGGCCCGCCTCGTGCTCGATGGCAGCCGCGGTACGGGCCCACAGGTCGCGAGGCGGTTCCGCCAGCTCGGCCCGGAGGCCGCGGAGCAGTGCCCGGTCCGCCCGATAGGCGTCCATCTCGACCCGGCACTCACCGCAGGCTTCGAGATGGCCGGCCAGCCATTCCTCGTCCGCGGGTTCGTTCGGCTCAAGGAAGCCAGCGGCCACGACCGCGCGAGCCCTGTCGTGGGCCGATTCGTTGTCGTGGTGGCGGCGGCGGAACGGCAGCGTCATCGGCCCGCACCCTCGCCGCGGGCGTAGGCGGCATCACGCTCGGCCTCGGCCGTTGACTCGGCCGTCCGCTCGGCCGCGAGTGCCTCGCGCAGGCTCTGGCGGGCGCGGGTGAGGAGCGCACGGGCGGCCACGTGGCTGATCCCGAGGGCCGCCGCGAGTTCGAGGCCCGTGAGATCGTGCACTTCGGCCAGCAGGAGCGCGTCCCGCTGGCGCTCGGGGATCCGGGCCATGGCTCGCTCGAGCGGGCCGGACAGCCGGACGTCCATGGCGAGTTTCTCGGCGGACGGTGACGATCCCTTCGACTCTCCGGTGAACGGGATGAACCGGACGATCTTCCGGCGCCGGATGTCGTCGAGGGCCACCCGATGGGCGATCTGGTACAGCCAGGCCCGGGCGTTCTCACCCTTCTCGAGGGTGTCGTATGCCTTGTAGGCCTTCACGAAGGCATCCTGGGTCAGATCCGCCGCGAGCTCGGGGTCGCGCAACATGCGGACGAGGTATGCGTAGATCTCGCGGTTGTGCTTGGCGAACAGGGCCTCGACGAATGCGCCGCGGCGGAGACGGTGAGCGCGGTGCTCCGCTCCCAGGTGCCGCTCATCGCCCGGGCACCGTGCTGGGGGTGCGTGCGCCGACCGAGCGTGGGCGCCGAAGCGCCGCCCGGTGAGCCGCTCCTGATCGCGAAACCCCCCGGCTCGCTGCTGCCGAACATCCAGGTCCTTCCGTGGGCCGAATCGACACGCGAGCAAGGCGTCGCGCGCCGCCATGCCGAGGGACGAGGCGGTGCACGGTGATGTGACGCGCGAGATTCAACCCGGTGCCTCGATGCCGCCGCCGCCGACGCGCGCGAGGAGCTCCTCCACCGCATCCTCGGGCGATACCGGGTTTACCGGCAGCCCGGTCCCCAGTTCCAGGCCGGCGATCTCGCGCAGGCGTGGGTGAATCTCCCAGTGCCAGTGGTACGTTGCGTCGACACGCTCGCGATCCACAGCTCGAACGCCGACCGCGATGCCCACGGCGCGAACGCGACGCTGTCCGCGTCCTCCCAGATGAGGCGCTCGCGCGTCCTTGTCACGTCGCGGACGAGCCGGCAGTACGGGCACTCGCCTTCGCGGATCACGAACCGGGCCGCGCCGCCGAGCTCCTCGGCGATCCGGTGCGGGATCTGGGGCAGGTCGTAGAACTCGAAACAGAGATGGTTGGTCCGCGCCCCGGCCTGCGCGCCCCAGTTCTGGACGACCTGGAGATGATCCGTCTGGCCGGCCGATCTTGCCGCCACGATCGCGTCGCGAGCGTTCGTGACCATCGCCTCCACGATGGCCGATCCCACCTGGTGGAGGCCGCGATGCTCGCCCGGCGGTGCCACGACGGTCCGCCAGCTGCCGGCGGCTCGCGCGGCGGACATGGCCACCTGCGCGAAGCGCTGATCCAGCTCCTTCGCCTCCTCCTCCGTTCCCACGACATGGAAGGCGTAGTCCTTCAGGACCCGGAGTCGGACGCCGTCGCCCTCGGGCAGGCGGCAGTTCTGGCAATCCCCGAAGTCTTCGATCTGTTCAGCGCGGCGGGCGAACCGGTCGCGCAGGAAGGCGCGATCCACGATCGTCGCGACCCACCAGCCGGTGATCGGGTCCTTGCGCAGTTCGAACAGGCCGGCCGGCACTTCAGGCGACCCCGGCGGGGAGGCGCGCGGCGGTCGGCGCCGGCAGAATCTCAGCCTCGACGCGGGCCGGCGGAAGCTCAGCCGGCGCCGTGCTGTGCCCCGCGTCCGCGACCGCGTCGATGCTCTCGCCCAGCGCCTTGCCGAGCGCCGCCGCGAAGATCACGGCGGCTCTCCTGACCGCCTCGGTCGTTGGCGGCTCGGCCGTCCGGCCCAGCTCCTCGGCGATCGAGGTGGAGACGAGGCCCGGCGTCCCACACGGGTCGATAAGCTCGAAGTCCCGGAGGTCCGGGTCGATGTTCAGGGCAATGCCGTGGTAACAGACGCCACGCTCCACGCGGAGTCCCAGGGCACCGATCTTTCGAGCCGGCCGGCCCTCCTCCATCACCCAGCAGCCGGGATGGCCGTCCCGGCGGGTGGCTTCCACGCCGAGCGCGGCGCAGGTCTCGATCATCGCCTCCTCCAGGGCGCGGACGAGGGGCCGGAGGAGGATCCCGTGATCGCCCAGACGGAGGATCGGGTAGGCCACCAACTGGCCGGGGCCGTGGTAGGTGACCTCGCCGCCGCGCTCCACGCGGAGAACCTCGATACCGCGGCCTCGCAGTTCCCGGGGTTTGGCCAGGACGTGCGACTCGTCGGCGTGCTTGCCGAGGGTCAGGACCGGGTCGTGCTCGAGGAGGAGGAGGGTGTCGCGGCCCTCGCCGACCACGCGCTGCTCGACGATCTCGCGCTGGAGCGCCCACGCCTCGCGATACGCGATCCGGCCCAGCCAGGTCGCCGCGATCGGCCGCCGCTCACGCTCCAAGCGTGGTGCACCACGCTCCCGCCCGCCGTCCATGCCGCTGACGATAGCAGGGGCCGCTCCCCCGCCGGTTCACCGGCCGCGTTCCTGCCCCGCTCGGGAGGCCGGCGGCCGGCACCTTACCGAGCGTCGTGTGCCATCGCGATGGCGACCCGCTCCCCGCGCGACAGGGTCGCCACGCGCACGCCTTCCCGGAGGAGCTCGGCGAGCTGATCTTCCGGCAGCATCGATGACGGGGTGAGCGTGACCCAGCGCGTTTGCTTCGTGATTCCGGCGCCCTCGAGGAGACCGCGCGGATCGGCCATGAGTACGCCGTGCTCAAAGCCGAGGTGGACGTGGATCGGCTCGGCTGCGATGTACGCGAAGTACGCGCTCCGCGTGACCGTCACCGGCACGTCGTACCCGATCAGCCGCCAGCCTGGGCGGACGCGCTCCATGGCTCCCGGGACGGCGCGCCGTACGACGCCGCGCAGCCACTCCCCGATGTCGCGCATCGGAGCGGGGTAATCGGCGAGCAGAGCGCCGGCGGGTAGTGGCTCCATGCGGCTGATGATGCCGGATGCGTACAGTGGAGTCCGCACTCCTGCCGTTCGCTATGCACCTCGACGGAATAGTCGGCGGCGGGTATGCCGTCGACGTGCATCCGCCGCGGGTGGCAATGTCGGTGGGTATTAGCGGGCGCCGGCGTCTCTGAGGCATCGACCCAGTGGCCGTCGTCGGCCTGCGCCGGGCCAGGGCCCCCATGGGCATCGATGCTGGCTCCTGCTGGACCGGCTCTTCGAGCGCGATGGCCAGACGCTCGGCCAGCTGTGCTCGTACCTGCCGGAGATGACGCGGTTCGGCGTGATGCGACACCTGGACGTCCTGGAGGCGGCGGAGCTCGTCACGACCCGGCGGATCGGCCGGGAGAAGCGGCACTACCTCAACCCCGTCCCGATCCGGCTCATGCACGACCGTTGGACCAGCAAGTTTGCCGAGCCGGTCGTCGGGGCGATGAGCGCGATGAAGCGACACCTGGAGGCACCCATGTCCACGTTCCAGCATGTCTACAGCATCTACATCCAGGCTTCGCCGGAGCGGGTCTGGCAGGCGATCACCGATGGCTCGGACACGGCCCGCTACTACTACGGGACCTCGGTCGCATCGACCTGGGAGCCCGGTGCGCCACTCGCCTACACATATCCGGATGGCTCGATCGCCGCGGACGGTGTCGTCCTCGAATGCTCGGCGCCGGAATTGCTCAGGATGTCCTTTCACGCCCGATGGGATCCCGACATTGAGGCCGAGGGACCGGTCGAGATGGCATGGGTTCTCGAGGCAGCAGGCGGGCCGACGAAGCTGACCGTCACGACCTCCGGGCTCCGCGAGGGCTCGCGAACGGCGGCCGAATTCAGCGGCGGAATCGTCTACATCGTGTCCGGCCTCAAGACGCTCGTGGAGTCGGGCAGCCCGGTGGCGGCCGGCGCGACAGGCTGAGGTTGACCGGCGATCAGCCGGAGATCTCGGCCCGTTCCGTGAACAGCGTGGAGACGACCAGGGCGCCGATGAGCCAGAGGACGACGACGAGCATCGCCACGTTCGGCTCCAGCCGGGTGATCGGGCCGCCACCGCCGGGCCCACCGGCCGCGTCAACGACGGCACTGGCTGCGTTGAAGGGGAGGTACTTGACGACGTCGGGCAGGAAGATCGAGGCGAACTGCTCGCCGAAGTAGAACGCGATGCCGGCCCCGATGCCGGCGAGCTGGCTCCGCGCGAGCGTCGCGATCGCAAATCCGAGGGCGCCCTCCTCCACGATCGCGAGCCAACCGCGGGAGAGGATGTCCGGCAGGGTCCCGAGCGTCGTCGTGTCGTCCACGCCGGTCGTCGAGACACCGGCGATGTTCGCGCCGACGATGGCGAGGCCGACCCCGATCCCGAAGGCCGCCAGAAGGCCCAGCCCGAGCATCACCGCGATGGCCGCGAACGACAGGAGCTGATAGCGGCTCCGACTTTCGCCCCGTGCGACCGCCGACTTGAGGGTGCCCCACGTCCATTCGGAGCCGGCCACCGCAGCTCCGTAGATGACGGCGAAGAGCCCTCCGAGCCCCAGGATGAACGAGACGATCAGCGTGTACGCGCCCGGGAAGGTCACGAGAAGGAGCGCGTCGCGCCCATCCCCGTCCGCCCGCTCGTTGGCCGTCGCGCTGACGGCGAGGATGATCAGGCCGAGCAGGCCCACGAGCAGGCCGAACGTAACGAACGTCGCCGGCCGACGAACGAGTTTGCGGAGGCTGGCCACGAACAGCCTCACGTGACGCCTCCGGCGGGGGGAGCGCCGGAGGGGCCGCCGGCCGGGTTATCGGCCGCGTTGCCACCGGCCAGACCGAAGAACGTCCCCTCACGACTCGCGCCCAGCTCGCCTCGGGTCAGCTCCAGGAAGAGCGACTCGAGATCGTTGCCCGCATCGAGACCGGAGGCGAAGATCCCGGCGGTGGCGAGCGTCTGGTTGACCTCCGCTGCCCGACCGGGTTCGATCCGAACGGCCAGCCAGCCGTCGTTGCCTGCGGCAGGTGTGACGCCACCTTCCGGGACCAGCCCGGCAAGCGCGCTCCGTGCCGCCTCAACCTGATCCGCCGCGACGCGGACGCGGACCTCGCCTTCGCCGCGTAGCAGGTGGTCGATGGGTCCCTCGCGCACGAGGCGCCCGTTGGCGATGATTCCGATGACGTCCGCCAGCTGCTGGACCTCGCCCAGGACGTGGCTGGACACGAACACCGTCTTGCCGGTTGCGGCGAGGTGGCGGAGCGTCTCGCGCATGGCCACGATGCCCGCCGGATCGAGGCCGTTGGACGGCTCGTCGAGGAGGAGGAGCTGAGGCGCTGCTTCATGCCCAGGGAATATGTCTGGACCTTGTCACGCGCACGATCGCGCAGCCCGACGAGCTCGAGCAACTCCTCGATGCGGCTGCGCGAGGTCGCAACGCCAGTCGCAGCCAGCGCTCGCAGGTTCTCGCGCCCGGACAGGTAGGGATAGAAGGACGGCGACTCGATCAGCGCACCGATCTCGAACAGACGCCGCCGGTCACCCCGCCCGAATGGCCGGCCGAGGATCTCGATCGTGCCGGCATCGCGTTCGATCAGGCCGGCGAGCAGCCGCATCGTCGTGGTCTTGCCGGCCCCGTTCGGGCCCAGGAAGCCATACACGACGCCGGTCGGCACGGACAGATCCAGCCCGGCCAGGGCGGTTCGGGACCCGTAGCGCTTGTGGAGCCCACGGGTCGCGAGGGCCAGTCCGTCGATCGTCACCGGTGCACTCTAGCCGCCCGCGCAGCCTCGAAGCTCTGCCCGCCCAGCGCAAGCCTCACCGTCCGCTATGCACGTCGGCGGAATATTTCGGGCCGAGTATGCCGGCGAGGTGCATAGTCGGCGGGCACGGTTTCCGGCCGGGACTCAGCCGACCGGCAGGCCCGCCAGGGCCTCGAGTGCCTCGGCCACCTTCTCGGCCGGGTACTCGTAGTCCTCGAGCGTCCCCGTGAGGAAGCGCTCATAGGCGGAGAGGTCGAAGTGGCCGTGCCCGCACAGGTTGAACAGGATCACCTTGGACTGACCCGCCTCGCGGGCCTCGACCGCCTCATCGATGGCGACCTTGATCGCGTGGGTCGGCTCGGGCGCCGGGAGGATCCCCTCGGCCCGGGCAAACCGGACGCCCGCCTCGAACGTCGCCCGCTGGTGGACTGCCTGCGCCTCGATCATGCCCTGTTCCTTGAGCATGGATACGAGCGGCGACATGCCGTGGTAGCGGAGGCCGCCGGCGTGGATCGGCTCGGGGATGAACGAGTGGCCGAGGGTGTACATCTTGACGAGCGGCGTCATCTGGGCCGTGTCGCCGAAGTCGTATCGGTAGACGCCCTTGGTCAGCGACGGCGCCGCCTCGGGCTCCACGGCAATGATCCGCGGCTTCGGGCCGCCGCGCAGGCCTCGCCCGATGAACGGGAAGGTAAGGCCGGCGAAGTTGGAACCACCGCCGGCACAGCCGATGACGACGTCGGGCTCCTCGCCGGCGAGTGCCATCTGCTCGATCGCCTCCTGGCCGATCACGGTCTGGTGGAGCAGGACGAAGTCGAAGACGGACCCGAGCGAGTACTTGGTCCCGGGGTGGGTGACGGTGTCCTCGATCGCCTCGCTGATCGCCAGGCCGAGCGAACCGGTGTGGTCCGGCTTGTCTGCCAGGACGCTCCGGCCGTACTGCGTATCCGGGCTGGGGCTCGCCACGACCTCCGCGCCGTAGGTTTCCATGAGGACGCGGCGGTACGGCTTCTGGTCGTAGCTGCTGCGGACCATGTAGACCTTGATGTCCAGGCCGAACATCGCGCCCGCGAAGGCCAGGGCGCTGCCCCATTGCCCGGCCCCGGTCTCGGTCGCGAGGCGGGTCACGCCCTCTTCCTTGTTGTAGAACGCCTGGGGCAGCGCCGTGTTCGGCTTGTGGCTGCCGGACGGGCTGCCGCCCTCGTACTTGTAGTAGATGTGGGCCGGCGTGCCGAGCGCCTTCTCCAGGCGGTGCGCTCGGAAGAGCGGGCTGGGCCGGTAGAGGCGGTAGGCGTCGCGGACCGGTTCGGGGATCTCGATCTCCCGATCCTGGCTGACGACCTGCTTGATCAGCTCCATCGGGAAAAGCGGGGCCAGGTCCGCCGGGCCGATGGGCTGGCCGGTGCCCGGATGGAGGACCGGCGGCGCGGGCGTCGGAAGGTCCGCGTTGATGTTGTACCAGGCCCGCGGGATGCGGTCCTCGTCCAGGATGAACTTCGTCCGGTCGGCAGCCATCTCGGGACCCTCCTCAACCTCGTCGCGCGGGCCGAGAGCGTAGCAGCCTCGTGCGCGGGTGAGGAGGGCGGCGCGCGCCGGAGGCGGGTGCCGGGGCCGCGGGACGAGGCCGCGGGGTTCCGGGTCCAATTACGATCCCGGGTCGTGTTAGACGCATTGACACCCGGATCCGCGACCAACGGTCTTCGGCGCTGAGCACGAATCCAGGTCGACGACGCGCTCCAGGCGAGGTTTCGGCCCGAAAATCCGGGCTAGTACGACCCGGGATCGTAGGTGACGGCACGCGACCCCTCCGGGCGCCGCGAGGCGGGCCAGGGATCAGGGGATCGGGGCGAGGTCCAGGAGCGTGCCCCGGAGCGGGGCGTCGGTAGACGGCTTGCCAGCGTTGAACGCAGCGACGAATAGCGTGCCGGAGACGGTGCGACTTCCGCCGGAACCGATCAGCGTCACGCTGATGAGCCGCCCCGAGACACCGCGATTGCGCAGTTCCAGCGCGGTCAGCGTGCCGACGTTCGTCCGGGTGTCCTTCGCGAAGATCGCGGACAGCTCGGCGAGCGTGTAGGCACGGGTCTGCCAGGTCGCGTACGGCGCCCCGGCGTCGTAGGAGGCGCCCGATGAATCTCGATCGGACGAGCCGCGAAGATAGCTGAGCGGCCCGGCGATGATGCCGCCCGTCGACGAAACGAAGACGTTCTCGTTGTTCTCCGTGGCGCCGCCCGCCGTCGAGTGGAAGAGAGCGTTCACGATGCCGGCGCCGCTCCGCATGACCTGGTCGGTGGTCGCGGCGATGACCGCGTCGGCCGCTGCCGTCTCGCGGCGCACCCCGAGATAGACCTGCGAGAGCGTGCTGTCGTAGACGTCGAACGTCCCCATCGTCGGGCGAAGCCGGTAGGCGGCGAAGGATCGGGCAGCGATCGTCTGGGCGATGCGGGCCTCGGTGGGCCAGGATGATGGCATCTCGGCCGGGACCACGCCTCGAAGGTAGGACTCGAGGGGCAGCTCGTTGATCACGTCCACGGTCGAGCCGCTCCCGAGGATGCGCAGCGTCCCGCGAAAGAGGTCGAACGTCGTCGGCTTGGAGAACAGCTGGATCGTCGTGGCGTCCGTCAGCGGCTGCGCCCGAAGGTCGCCGGACACGACGCCGTCGAAGAGGACGGTGCCGGCGACGTCGTCGACAAGGAGCCGCCACGTGGTCGGCGCCGGCCCAGGGAAGAGGCGGAGCCGGGCGTCCGCCGGGAACTCGATGCCGGCGGCGGCCACGGTCCATGGGCCGCCGCGGCCGTAGACGAGGAGCGGTCGTTGAGGAGGAGCACGCGGACGTTCGAGCCCGGGCCGAGCGTGCCGATCGTGGAGCCCGGGTAGTAGTGGGCCAGGATCTCGGCCGCGGCCTGGCCGGCGAGGGCGCGGCCGCGGGCTCCGTACTGCGACAGCCCGACGCCGTGACCCCAGCCTCGACCGTAGAACATGGTCGCCGCGCCGAGTTGTATAGGGCCTGGGCTCGAGGTGGTCGGGGTGGTTGTGGGCGCGGTCACGGGCGTGGTCACGGGCGCAGTTGTCGGCGCGGTCGACGGCGCGGGCGCGGGCGCAGTCGTCGGCGCGGTCGTAGCGGTGGGGGTGGGCGTGGCAGTGGGTGTGGGCGCGGCCGAAGCCCCGAGGTCGGTCGGCGGGAGCGTCGCGGCCGGCGCGGGCGCGGGAGCGGCGGCGGACGACACACCTGTTGCGGCCCCGAGCACTCCCGAGGCGACGTAGAGGGCGCTGACCCCGTAGCGCGCGGCGACCGGCTGGCCGTTCACGTGCGAGACCACCCACCACGAGGATCCGGATGCGGAACTCGGGCAGGTACTGCT
>JACVXW010000132.1 GCA_015661135.1 Chloroflexota bacterium | reverse complement strand
CTTCGGCTCGCGCGGCGGGACGAGCAGGGCGTCCCGATCCCGGCGCGCAACGCCCTTGTAACCGTGGATATCACTGGCGACAATCGCGGTGCCGGCCGCCATCGCCTCGAGGAGGACGATCCCGAACGACTCCCGGCCCGTGGCCGGCGAGACGTAGACATCGGCCGTCTTGAACAGGGCGTCGCGCTCCTCGTCCGAGACGCGGCCGAGGAACTCCACGCCGCCGAGCTTGCGGGTCATGACATAGCGGCGCGCCTCGCGCTCCTGCGGCCCGCCGCCCACGATGAGGAGGCGGCACGGACAGCCCGTCTTTCGCAGTACGCGGTAGGCGCGGAGGAGGTCCAGGAGGCCCTTGCGCGGCTCGAACCGCCCGACGAACAGGATGTTCCGCGTGCCGTCCTGCCAGCGGGCGATCGGGACGGCCCGGGCGAACCGGGCCGTGTCCACGCCGTTGGGGATGACCTTGTAATCGCCCGGGAAGAAGCGGTCGATGAAGTGTCGGGCGGCGGCCGAGACCGCGATCCGCCCGTGGAGCCGGTTGGCGTAGGAGCCCATGACCTTGGATCCGAACTCGTACGCCGGCGAAAACCCGCCATAGGCGTGGAAGGTCGCCACGTTTACGCTCGTGGACAGCCGCAGGACGATGAGCGAGAGGAACGGCACGAACGGCTCGTGGAAGTGGAGCAGGTCGAACTGCTCGCGCTCGAGGACTCGCCGCACCTGCGAGAGGTAGCGAGGCGAGAGGGTCACCGTCCCGACGGACCCGTTCGTCGGCATGGAAAAGCCCTTGCCGATCCGGATGACGTCCCCTTCCGACGCGCGCTGCAGGCCGTGCGAGCTGGTGAGGATGCGGACGTCGTGGCCGCGCAGCCGGAGGTTCTCGTACAGGTACCGAACGTGCTGATTGACACCGCCCGGGAGTGGGTAGACGTACGGCGTGACCAACCCGATCTTCACAGGTCGGGACTCCCCGACGCCGGAGAGGCGGAAGCGGCACTCGCCGGGTAGCCGAGGTCGCGCCGCGAGCCGTCGCGGCGGATCCGGCCACCGAGGTTGGCACGCGCATCGCGGCCATACTTCCGGAGCTGCAGCTGGAAGGTCCCGAGCTGCTCCCCGGTCCCGTGGAAGGTCCCGTGGTGGTGCGTCGCCCCCGCCAGGATCGCGGCCCGCAGGGCGTCCCCGTCGCGGCCGGGAAAGGTGGACCACCCGGAGCCGATCGCCTCGAGAGCATGGGCGTCCGAGTTGCCGACCGTCGCGAGACCGTGCTCCCGGGCGAACGCGACCACCCGGCCGTGCCACGGCCGGCCAAGCGTCGTCGGGTTGAACGCCTCGAGCGCGTCGGGCCGGAAGTGCGGGTCGCCGGCGAGGAGGCGGCGGAGGACGAAGCCCTGGGCACAGAGTGGGTACGGGACGAGCGGATGGGCCGGGATCGCGATGCCGCCCTGGTCGTGGATCGCCCCGATCGTTGAGCGGAGGGACTTGAACGGCTTGATCGGCGCCTCGATCCACAGCGCGAGGAGGTGGCCGCCGAGGGTCGTGATCTCCTCGCCGACGACGACCTCGAAGCGCAGCCCCCGGTCCCGGGCCATGCTCCGGGCGGCGAGCGCCGCGTCGATCCGTTCGTGATCCGTGATCGCGATGACGTCCAGGTCCGTTGCCCGCTCCACGTGGTCGAGGATCTCGACCGCCCCGGCCGTGCCGTCCGAGGCGAGGGTGTGGATATGGAGATCCGCCCGGCCGAGCCGCTCGGTCATCGTGGCGCCTCCGGAGCCGCCGGCTCCATCCGCCCCGATCCGGCCCGCGCCTCCGGATCCAGGTCCGGCCAGATCGGGGAGAAGACGGACCACCACTGCTCGGGCGCCTCGGCGATCGCTTCCTCCATGGCCCGGGCCATGCCGGTCATCGCCGCGGTCACGCGCGCTCGCCGCGTCCCGTCCGGCGGGATCTCCACCTTGCGGAGCTGGGCCCGGTAGCGACCGCCGCGCGCTCGCCGCACCGCGGCCACCCAGATTGGCAGGTCGCGTTCGGCGGCGAGGAGGCCCGGTCCCATCGGCAGCGGCGCAGGCGCCCCGAAGAATGGGACGTCGATCGTGCCGCCGGCGACATTGCGATCCGCGACCATTGCCGCCGTCCCGCCCGCGTCCAGGGCGTCGGTGAGCGCTCGCCGGGCGTCGCGCAGGGCGACCAGGTCGATGCCGGCAGAGCCTCTCGTCCGCAGGATCCACGCCTGGAGGGCCGGGTCGTTCAGGGTCTCCATCGGCGCTGTGACGCGGCGCCGCGTTCTCGCCACGACGTACAGGCCCGGGTATTCCACCGAGCCGAAGTGCATGGCGACGAAGAGGAGCGGGCCGGGGACGCGGAACGCCTCTTCGACTGTTTCCGGCGTGTCGATGGTCAGGCGGTCGATCACGACCGCCGCGCTTCGGCCGGGCAGTCGGGCCATGTCCAGGTAGTAGCGGACTGCGTGTCGGAAGGCGGACCGGACGATGCCCTCCAGGGCTCCGTCGTGGGTCGCGGCCGCGCGGATTCGGACCCCGCCGAGGTCACGGGCCACGAAGTGCTCCGCGACCCGGCGCAGGTTCCGACGAGCCCGTTCTGCCCGCGCCCCGTCCATGCGGTACCAGACCTCGCCGACGGCGTCGGACAGGGCGTTGATCGGTGCCTCGGGGAGCGCGGCAAGGAGCCCGGCCACCCCGGCAATGATTCGAACGCGGACGCGCTGAACGAACGTCCCGCGGGCCGGCATCGCCCCCGTCGCCGCGCCGAGGCGCTCCGGCGCGGTCACGCCGGCTCCGTCCGGGCCGCCGGCGCCGGTGCCAGCATCGCGGCGGCCCGGGCCGCGAGAGCGGATCCGGTCGCAGGATCGGACGGCCACATCGGCTTGAAGGAGTACCACTGCTCGGGGGCGACTGCGATCGTCGCCGCGAACGCGTCCGTCATGCGCTGGGTTGCCCGCTGGAGCTCGGCCGGGTCCGTGGACGGCACGTCGATCGGCTCCGACCAGGACGCCGCGAACGTCCGCTTGTCCGGGTTCCGATGGATGGTGATCGGGACGATCCGCGAGCCCGTCCGCGCGGCGAGGGTCGCGGGGCCGGCCGGCATCGTCGTCCAGGCGTCGAAGAGCCGGACCGGGATGCCGTCCTCGCGGTAGCCCCAGTCGATCGCGAGGGCCACCATCTCGCCCCGTCGAAGGACCGTGTAGATCTCGCGCAGGTTGCGCCACGGAATGATGTGGACGCCCCACTGCTCGCGTGTCCGGGTGAACTCCTCGAACAACTCAGGAAAGGCAGAATCGTCCGCCAGGACGCTGATCGGCCATCCCCGCGACGCGATCCCGGCCGCCACCGCCTCGGGGTTGCCGATGTGACCGACGGTGAAGATGAGGCCGCCCGTCGACCCTTCCCAGAGCCGCTGGACGCCCTCCACGTCCGCGCCGGCCACCAGTACCTCGGCGTGCTCCCGGGCGAGCTTCGGCAGTCGCATGAGTTCCACGATGTAGCGGCCATACACGCCGTACGCAGCGAGCGCCGTCCGGCGGACCCGCGGATGCCCCGGCGGCAGGCCGAGGACATGGCCGAAGTTGGCATTCGACCAGCGGCGCTTCGTCGGCCACAGGAAGTACGAGAGCTGGGCGCCCCGCGACAGCAGGAACCGCGGGATCGCCGGCGGCAGGGTGGAGATCAGCCAGGCGACGAGGCGGTAGCCCACGACGACGGCCCGCTCGAAGGTGCGGGAACCCGGCTGGAGCCGCCGGTGCGGTGCCTCCAGCCGGCGCTCGCGGTCCGTCACTTCGCCGCGGCGGCGACCTTCGCCTTCGTGCCGGCCATGCGCTTGTACTTGCGGGCGGCGGGCGCCTCCGTGCCGACGAGCGTCTCGTTGTCGTCGCCCTTGATGAACGCCTCGACCCGGTTGAACGCGATGTCGTCGTGGATCTGGTGCGGCGGGCTCTTCATGAAGTAGCTGGACGGCGCGACGAGCGTCCCCTTGAGCCCCCGATCCAGGCCCAACTTCAGGCAGCGGATCGCATCGGTGATGACGCCGGCGCTATTGGGGCTGTCCCAGACCTCGAGCTTGAGCTCCGCGTTGAGCGGCACGTCGCCGAAGGTCGTGCCCTCCATCCGGATGTAGCACCACTTGCGGTCGAGCAGCCACGGCACGTGGTCGCTCGGGCCGACGTGGACGTCGTCGGGATCCATGTCGTAGTCGAGCATGGACGTGACGGCGTTGGTCTTGCTGATCTTCTTGGACTCGAGCCGCTCGCGCTCGAGCATGTTGAGGAAGTCCGTGTTGCCGCCGAAGTTCAGCTGGTAGGTCCGGTCGAGGCGGACGCCGCGATCCATGAACAGGCGGGTCAGCACGCGATGCGCGATCGTCGCGCCGACCTGGCTCTTGATGTCGTCGCC
>JACVXW010000131.1 GCA_015661135.1 Chloroflexota bacterium | reverse complement strand
GTAGACCCACGGGGCGGTGGGATCGGCGGCGATCGCCGGCTCCCAGTCGTCCGCGACGGTATCAAGCGGCTGCTCGCCGGCCCAGCCGGGTGCCGGCGCGGCGTTCGGGGGAACCTTCTGGCCGGCGGTCCCGGCGCGAACCGCGGCCTCGTACGCCTCGCGACGCTTCTCGGCCTTCTCGGCCTGCTCCCTGGCCTCCTCGTTCTGCTCCTCGGCACCCTCCGCGCCCGGGCCGGCCGCCGCACCGGGGCCGCCTCGGCCGAACTCCGAGCCCGGATCGCCCTTCGGGAGCGAACCGTTGACGATCAGCACGGCACCGATGAATGCAATCGATGCGAGGACGACGAGCAGGCTTCGGGAAACGGATGCGCGGATCATTGCCCCCTCCTCCGGGCGGCGGGATCCGCCGCAGGTTGCTCCGGATCGTAGACCCCGATGGGCCGCGATGCCAGCCAGACGAACGGTCGATGGTGCGCGCGGGCACCGGGCGACCCGGAGATGCGACGCTTACGGTCCGATCGACAGGCCGACCTCGTACACGGCCCCGTCCACGATCCGCCAGGCGCGGATGCCCGGTTCACCGGTCGCGGGGTCCGCCTCGTCCGGGTGCAGCGAGACCACGAGGTACAGCGCGTCGGGGTAGAAGGCGAGCCCGATATCGGTGGGCGAGGGCCTCGCCGGTGACGCGACGTGCGAGTGGACGATGGCCCAGAAGGCCTCGTCCGCGTCATCCGTCTCGATCGTCAGGCGGAGCAGGTCGTCGGGATGGATCTCGTAGCGATACGGCGATGCGGCACGGTTGGCCAGTGCCGCCCACCGCAGGGCTCGCCCGCCGTCGGCTGCCGGCTGATCCCCGACGATCAGGCCGCATGCCTCGTTCGGCATCGCCGCACGAGCGTGCTCGACGATGGCGGCCCGGATCGCATTCGGCAAGGTGACAGCCGATGGACCCGGAGGTCGGTTCACCACCAGTTGACGCCGCCTTCGAGGTCCGGCTCCATCTCGTCGAGGTCGCGCGCGTAGGTGCCGACGGAAAGGTACTTCCAGCCGCCGTCGGGCAGGATCGCCACGATCGTGCCGGCCTGCATCTCGCCGGCGACCCGGGCCGCCGCAACGAGCACGGCACCCGAGGACGGTCCCGCGAAGACCCCCTCCAGCGCGATCAGGTCGCGGACCGCGGCCACCGCATCCCGGTTGGAGACGAGGTACTTCGCGTCCAGCAGGGACGGATCAAGGATTTCCGGCACGAACCCCTCGTCCAGCGAGCGGAGTCCCTGCACGCCTTCCCCGGGGAGTGGCTCCGCGGCGATGATCCGGACCCCCGGCTTGGCGCGGCGGAAGAACCGGGCCACGCCCATGAGCGTGCCACTCGTCCCGAGGCCGGCGACCACGGCGTCCACCTCCGGGCAGTCGGCGAGGATCTCGGGGCCCGTCGTCTCCTCATGGGCTCGCGGGTTGGCGGGATTGCCGTACTGGTACGGCATGACGAACCGCGTGTCCCGCGCGGCAAGGTCGCGGGCGAGCGCGATGGCCCCGTTGGATCCGAGCCGGCCGGGCGAGTCGATGATCTCCGCCCCGAACAGGGCGGCCATCTGGCGCCGCTCCAGGGTCACGTTGTCGGGCATGACCAGGGCGATCCGGTAGCCTTTCCGCCGGGCGATCATTGCCAGGGCGATGCCGGTATTGCCGGACGTCGGCTCGAGGATGATCGAGTCCGGGCCCAGCGCGCCGCGCGCCTCGAGGTCCTCGATCAGGGCCCGCGCCACGCGATCCTTGACCGAGCCGGTCGGGTTCAGGAACTCGAGCTTGGCGTAGATGCGGACCGCGGGGTTCGGCGACATCGCCGGGATGGCCACGAGCGGCGTGTGCCCGATGGCATCGAGGATGCTCTCGTACCGGCCGCCGTGCGGCGCGAGGTCCGCGTGGGCCTGCGCGTGGGCGTGGCCGTGCTCGTGCTCGTGCGCCGCGGGCGCGGCCGCATGCCCGTCCGCCGCCGCGCGCCCGGTCGACGCCGCCCGCGGAACAACCTTCGGCGCCCGAAGCGCCGCCATGTCAGCCGCCCGCCACGTCAGCCGCCCGCCATCGCCGGGAGGAGCCGCACCTCATCGCGGTCCGTGACCGGCGTCGCGAGCCCGTCCAGGTATCGAACGTCCTGACCATTGACGTAGACGTTGACGAAGCGGTTGAGATCGCCCTCGGGCGTCAGCAGCTGCCCGCCGAGGCCCGGATGGCGCTCCAGCAGCGCCGTGACGACCTCGCCGACCGTGCCGCCACCCAGCTCGAGCGACTTGACGCCCCCGACCGAGGGCCGGAGGACTGTGGGAATGAAGACCGTGCTCATGCGCGTCCCTCTGGAGTGGTGCCGATGGAGCCACCAAAGCCCGTGCCGCCGAGGACGAACGGAGCGCCGGTGGGGAATGCCGAGAGAACCGGGGCCTCGCCACGCCCGCGCGCCGCGCGGGCATCGTCCGAGCAGACCGGGCAGGTTGGATCCCGGCGCAGGGTCAGTTCGGTGAACTCCGCCTCGAGGGCGTCGAACAGTAGCAGCCGTCCGGCGAGCGTCGTCCCGACTCCCAGCAGGACCTTGAGGACCTCGTTGGCCTGGAGAAGACCCATGATCCCGGGCACGACACCCAGGACCCCGGCCACGGAGCAGCCGGGCGCGAGCTCGGGCGGCGGCGGGGTCGGGTAGAGGCAGCGATAGCACGGCCCCTCGTACGGGATGATAGCGCGTCTCGAACGTGTCGGTCCCGTCGAGGATCACGTCGTAGCCGGCGATGATCCGCTCGACGTTGTCGGCGACGAGCATCTCCTCGTGGGGGACCACGTTGATGTCGGGGTTGAGCGCCTGGATCGACTTCCGGGCGCTCTCGACCTTCTTCTCCCCGACCCGATCCGTCGTGTGCAGGATCTGGCGCTGGAGGTTGGAGACGTCCACGACGTCGAAGTCGACGATCCCGATCGTGCCCACGCCGGCCGCGGCGAGATACAGCGCCGCCGGGCTGCCGAGCCCACCGGCGCCCACCAGGAGCGCCTTCGACTCGAGCAGCCGGGTCTGGCCCTTCATCCCGACCTCGGGGATCAGCAGGTGGCGGCTGTAGCGCTGCTGCTGGGCCTTGGTGAGGATGACCGGCACGGTCCACGGCAGGCCTGCGGCCTTCCATGACTGGAAGCCACCCGCCATCGAGATCGGGTTCGTGTAGCCCAGCTGCTGCAGCGTCTGGGCCGCGAACGCGGAGCGAACCCCGCCGGCGCAGTACAGGACGATCGGCGCGTCGTGGTCCGCCACGGTCGCCTCGATGTGCAGCTCCAGGTAGGACCGGCTGATGAGCAGGGCACCGGGGATGTAGCCCTGGTCCCACTCGGCGCCCTCGCGGACGTCGAGGAACGTCACGCCCTCGAGGCGGAGGCGCTCGGCGTCCGCCACGGAAACCTCCTGGATGGAGGCCTTTGCCTCGCGGAGGAGGTCCGCATATGACTTGGTCATGCTGTCCTTCCGGTCTGCTTCGAGGGGTCCGGGACGTAGCGGAGGTACGGCCGCTCCGCCCGCCACCCGTCGGGGAACTTCTCGCGGGCTTGCTCATCGCTGAGCGAGGCGAGGATGATCACGTCGTCGCCCTGCCGCCAGTTTGCCGGCGTCGCGACGGAGGAACCGGAAGTGAGTTTGAGCGAGTCCACCACGCGGAGGACCTCGTCGAAGTCCCGGCCCGTGCTGGCCGGATAGGTCAGCGTCAGTCGCACCTTCTTCTGGTTGTCGATGACGAACACGGACCGCACGGTCTGGGTCGCCTCAGCGTTCGGATGAATCATGTCGTACGCCTCGGCCACGGCGCGGTTCTTGTCCGCGATGAGCGGGAAGTTGAGGGCCACGCCCTGGGTCGCCTCGATGTCGCGCGACCAGCCCTCGTGGTCCTCGACGCCGTCCACGCTCAGGCCGACGACCTTGACGCCGCGCTTGTCGAACTCCGGCTTGAGCTTCGCCACGGCGCCGAGCTCGGTCGTGCAGACCGGCGTGAAGTCCTTGGGATGGGAGAACAGGATCGCCCAGCCGTCCCCGATCCACTCGTGGAATCGGATCTCGCCGTGGGTGGAGGCGGCGGTGAAATCGGGGGCGACATCGCCCAGTCGAAGGGTCATGAGACGGTGCTCCTGGGGGTTGCAGGGGTGGGCTCGCGACGGCGGGGCCGAGGCGAATGGGACACGGACCGCAACGAGGACGCGGTCACGGGTCAGCCGGCGATCAGGCCGGCGCCGTACACCTGCAGCGGCCCATGCCCGGCAGCCCGCCGACATCCTGGGTGGTCATGCGCTCTGCGCCTGCGCGGCCGCGGCCGCAGCCGGCTGGGTCCCCGCCGTGGCCGCCGGCTGGGCGGCGTCGGCGAGCGCGAGCTGGAGTGTTTCCAGGCTGAGGAGGGCGCACTTCAGGCGCGCCGGCGAGATCTCGATGCCGAGGAGATCCAGGACGTCCTGCGAGGTCATCGCCGCGGCGGCCGCGGCGGCCTTGCCCTTGACCTCGTCGGTCAGGAGCGATGCAGACGCCTGGCTGATCGCGCAGCCCCGGCCGGTGAACCCGACGCCGGCGACCTTCCCGTCGGCGAGCCGCAGCTGGAGCGTGATCCGGTCACCGCACAGCGGGTTGGCCCCCTCGTGGGACGCATTGGCACCTTCCAGCACCCCAAAGTTGTGGGGCCGCCGGTAGTGCTCAAGGATGTAGTCGCGGTAGAGATCGTCCATTTCGAAGTCGGAGTGTAGCGCGAGTCCTCAATCCCGACCATAGGGGTCGGATATGAGGATTGCGACGACTTCGGGGCCGCACCCGCACCGCACCCGGGCCGCACGCTCGTCCCGCCGGGGCCCACGCTCCTCGCGCCGGCGCGTCGGTATCGCCCCCACTCGTACAGGCGGGGGTGCGGAGGGGACAAGGGGTGGCGGGCATCGGGCCTGAACGGCCCGCCGAGTGCGCCGCAGCGATGGGAGCGATATCAAGGGGGACAAGGCCCGATTTCGAGCGTCCGGCGGGTCGCAGTGGGTCGCGGCGGGGTGCTGGTACAACCTTCGGGGCTTGAAGATGCCGGTTGTAGCGATGGGGGCGATGCGGGCTGGCATTGTGGTTCCGCGCCGGCACCAGGCGCCTCCCAGACTTGCTGCTCAGGCCCCGAAGACCCCGAAGACCCGCTTGACCTCCGCGATGCCGGCGATGAGGGCGTCGATGTCGGCGCGCGTCGTGTAGACGTTGAAACTGGCCCGGGCGGTGGCCGGCAGGTCCAGGCGCTCGTGGAGCGGCATCGTGCAGTGGTGGCCGGCACGGACGGCGACCCCAGTCCGGTCCAGCACCTGCGCCACGTCGTGCGGATGGATGCCCGGGATGTTGAACGGGATCACCCCGCCCCGGATGCCGGGGTCCATGGGGCCGTAGAGGGCGAGATCAGGGTGCGCGGCGGCGAGCGCCGGGAGGGCGTAGGAGAGGAGTTCGCGCTCGTGCTCGCGGACGCGGCCCATCCCCAGGGCGCCGAGGTAGTCTGCCGCCGCGCCCAGGCCGATCTCGGCCGCGATGTCCGGCGTGCCGGCCTCGAACTTCCAGGGGATCTCGTTGAAGTCGGAGCGGCGAAGGTGGACCTCCCGGATCATCTCGCCCCCGGCGAGGAATGGGGGCATCGACTCGAGCAGCTGCCGACGGCCCCATAGCGCGCCGGAGCCCGTAGGCGCCAGCATCTTGTGGCCGGAGAAGACGTAGAAATCGGCATCGATCGCCTGGACGTCCACCGGCACGTGGGGCACGGCCTGGGCGCCGTCGATGAGGACGAGCGCGCCTGCCTCGTGGGCCATCCGCGTCATCTCGGCCACGGGGTTGATCGTCCCGAGCGTGTTGCTCACATGGGTGAACGCCACGAGCCTGGGCTTCAGGCGCAGCAGCACCTCGAACACGTCGAGGCGCAGGACGCCGTCGTCGGTGATCGGGATGAACTCGAGGTCGGCGTCCTTCTCCTGGACCAGGATCTGCCACGGGACGAGGTTCGCGTGGTGCTCCATCTCCGTCAGGACGATCACGTCCCCGCGGGCAATGTTCTTCCGACCCCAGGAGTAGGCCACGAGGTTGATCGCCTCGGTCGCGTTCCGGGTGAAGACGATCTCGTGCCGGTCCGGGGCGTTGATGAACCGCGCGACGCTGGTCCGGGCCGCCTCGTAGGCCGCGGTGGACCGCTCCCCGATCTCGTAGATCCCGCGGTGGACGTTGGCGTTGTACTCGCGGTAGTAGGTGTCCATGGCGTCGATGACGGCCTGCGGCTTCTGGCTGGTGGACGCCGAGTCGAGGTAGACGAGGGGCCGTCCCGAGGCGTTCGTCGTCGCCAGGATCGGGAACTCGGCCCGGATGACCTCCGGGACCAGGCGGCCGTCGCGGATCCGTGGATCGGCCGCGCCCGCGCCCGCGCCAATCGCCGTGGTCGGTTCGCTCGTGACCGTCATCGCCATCGGCCCCCTCAGTGGGCGAGCACGGCCGGCTCGTCGAGCCGGAGGGCGTCATCGGGTACGTTCACCTCGAGGCCGGCCTCGCGGAGGATCGGGCCGTAGCCCTCGTCCTCCAGGCGGAGCGCCAGGTCCTTGCCGCCGGACTTGACGATCCGGCCCTGGGCCAGCACGTGCACGACATCCGGCTTGATGTGGTTGAGGAGGCGCTGGTAGTGGGTGATCAGGAGGACGCCGAGGTCGGGGTTGAGCATCGCGTTGACGCCCTCGGCCACGATCCGCAGGGCATCGATGTCCAGGCCGGAGTCGGTCTCGTCGAGGATCGCCATCTGCGGGTTCAGCATGGCCATCTGGAGCATCTCCAGGCGCTTCTTCTCGCCGCCCGAGAAGCCGTCGTTCACGTAGCGCGAGACGAACGCCTCGTCCATCTTCAGGAGGGCCAGCTTCTCGCGCATCCGGCGCCGGAAGTCGAGCATGGACACGCCGCCCTTGATCGCGTCTGTCGGGTCGATGTCGGGGTTCTTGGTCACCTCGCCACCGGTCACGAGGTAGGCGGGATGGCCCATGAGGGCATAGGCGAGCGTGGTCTTGCCGGACCCGTTGGGACCCATGATCGCGTGGACCTCGCCCGGCCCGACGTCCAGGTCGATGCCCTGGAGGATCTCCTTCTCGCGGGCGGCGGCCGGCGCGACGCGGAGGCCGCGGATGACGAGGTGGCGATCGGCGTCGTTGTTCGTGCTCACGAGCGGGTCACAGCTCCCTGAAGGGTTGTGGGCTGGGTGGCGGGCTGGGTGGTTCGCTGGCCTGCGAGCTCGAGTTCAAGTTCCGCGGGCGGCAGCCGGCGCGGGACGAGGTCCGCCAGGGTCATGCCTTCGAGGGCGCCAGTGATGGCGGTGCAGGACGAGGTTCGATCGCAGGTGGAGGCATGGTCCGGGGCGTCCGTGGCGCAGATCATCGGGGCGATCGGGCCCTCCAGCGCGCGGAGGACGTCGCTCATCCTGATGTCGCTCGGGTTTCGCGCCACTTCGTAGCCGCCGTGGGCACCGCGGGTGGAGACGACGAGGCCGGCGTCACGAAGGCCCATCGCCAGCTGCTCCAGGTAGGCGCGCGGCAGGTCTTCCTCAGCCGCGATCTCGGCGAGGCTTGCCGGACCGGTCCCGAAGTGCCGCCCGAGCTGGACCATGAGCCGCACGCCGTACTCGCCCTTCGTGCTGAAGGCAACGGCGCCGGAGCCATGGAACGAGGGTCGGGTGCTCAGGGAAGGGTCCTCACGGGTGCGTCTGCTGGCGTCAGCTAAATCCGACTTGAAAGGTCGGGATTAGTCTAGGTGCGGGTCCACCGGGGCGTCAATCGGCGCTGACCGGCGCGGGCAGTCGCGCTGGGAGTCGGGCCGCCAGGACCTCGGCGACGATGTCGGAGATCGGCGACTCGGCGCCGACAGCCATGATCTCCGCCGCTCGCTCCGGACCGAAGTGCCCGGCGGCAAGGTCGGCGGGGTCGGGCAGGTGGAGGACCATGACCGGTGCGAGCATGAGCGCCTTCTCGTTGATGAGGCGGTAGGTCGCGCCGGTGACCCGGGCGCCGAGCTCGGCGTCGCCATCGCTGATGAGGATGATCGCGGCCATTCCGAGCCCTTGGACGAGCCCCGCCTCGCTGTCGAGGCCGGCGAAGAACCGAAGCCCCTCCACCATCCGCTGCCAGGCGAGGGCCGGGTCTCCGAGGCGCCAGTTGACCGCCGCGAGAAGGGTCATGCTGTCGGCGATCTGAAACTGTGAGCCTGTCCGACGGAAGATGACCAGATTCTGGTCCTGCAGGTCGCGGGCGGTCTCGTAGCCACCGGCCAGGAAGTGGGCCACTACGAGGGCCTGGCGAGCCCGGATCGCACCGTCCTCCCGGCCAGCCGCCGAATACAGATCGAGCGCACGCTGTTCGTGCCGGCGCAGGAGCTCGGTCTCGTTCGTGATGGTGAAGAGGAATCCGAGGTCGTAGTTGGCGTCCGCCGCCAGGACCGGGTCGCCCGCGGCCTCTGCCATCGCGAGGCGCTCCTCATACGCTGCCCGCGCAGCCGGGAAGTCGTTCATCCAGTAGGCGAGACCGCCTTCTGCGGCCAGCCCGATGATGCGGACGCGCGCATCAACATCCGTTGGTCGCGCGAGGAGGTCGGTCAGCAGTGCCCGCGCCTCGCGCAGCCGCCCACGCTGTTGAAACCAGCGCCAGACCGGCGCGACGATCCGCAGGCCGATGTCCGGCGCATCGCCGGCCATCGCCCAATCGATGGCCGCCCGGAGGTTGTGGCCTTCGCGATCGAGCCGACGCAGGATCACCTCGCCCTCCGGACCGAGGATCCGCCCGCCGGATGCCTCGGCGATGCTGACGCACACCATCGCGAAGCGGGACTCGATGACCACCCGCTCGCCGCTCGCGGCGAGGCACTCGACCGCATAGTCCCGCAGCAGCGGATGCATGCTGAACCGGGTCTCGGAATCCGCGGCGGCATCGGCTGCCTCGATTCTGATGAGGCTCTTGTCGGCCAGCGATTCCAGGCCCCCGATGACGTCCATCCCAAGGTCACCGTCAGGATCCGCGACGGCCAGTGCAGTTTCGACCGTCCAGCCACCGGCGAAGACGGCGAGCCGCGCAAACAGCCGGCGCTCCGCTTCCGCCAGCAGTTCGTGGCTCCACGCGATGGCCCCGCGCAGGGTCCGTTGCCGCTCCGGGAGGTCACGGGCTCCGCCGCCAAGGTCCAGGCTCCGCCCTAGCCGCTCCAGGATGAGGGCCGGGCTCAGCAGGCGAATCCGGGCCGCGGCCAGCTCGATCGCCAGCGGGAGACCGCCGAGACGCTCGCAGATCGCCCGGATGGCAGCGTGCGCGTCGTCGTCGATCACGAGGTCCGGACGGATGGCGCGGGCGCGGCCGACGAACAGGGCGACGCCGGCGTCGAGGTCCAGCGGGGGGACGGAATAGCCATGCTCCCCGGCAATCCGGAGGAGCTCCCGGCTCGTCACGACGACTCGTATGCCCGGGGCCTCGCGAAGGAGCGCCGCCACGATTCGGGCCGCTTCCGGCAGGAGCTGTTCGAGGTTGTCCAGGACGAGGAGCGTGGTGCGCTCGCGGAGGTGGGTCCTGAGTGCGTCGCCCAGGGTCTGACTCGGCGATTCGCGCAGACCCAGGGTGGCCGCAACCGTCGATTCGAGCAGCCCGGGATCGCGGACGGCGGCCAGGTCCACGAACCACACGCCGTGTGGGAATCGATCGCGCGCGACGTGGGCGACGCCCAGCGCAAGCCTGGTCTTGCCGCTGCCTCCCGGCCCGGTCAGGGTGATGATCCGGCTCGCGGCGAGGGTGGCCTGCAGAGCCTCGATCTCCGCATCCCGGCCCACGAGCGGCGTGACCTCGCCGGGAAGGTTCGTCGGAACATCCATGGTTCGGATGGGGCGGTGGTCGTCGGCGGCGCCGGGAACGACCAGGCGATGCAGACGGGCCGGCTCCTCGAAATCCTTGACGGTGCGCAGTCCCTCGTCCACCAGGGCGACATCGGCGAGCTCGGCGCATTCG
>JACVXW010000130.1 GCA_015661135.1 Chloroflexota bacterium | reverse complement strand
CCCCAGGCTCCCGGCGAGGACCGCCGCCTCGTCCGAAAGGATGTCCCCGAACAGGTTCTCGGTGACGAGGACGTCGAAGGCGGCCGGCTGACGAACGAGGAGCATCGCGCATGAATCGACGAGCTGATGCCCGACGGCAACGTCCGGGAAGTTGGGGCGCTCCTCCTCCACGACCTTGCGCCACAGGCGCGACGTCGCGAGGACGTTGGCCTTGTCCACGCTCGTGAGCTTGCCGCGGCGCCCGCGCGCCAGCTCGAAGGCCAGGCGGACCACGCGGCGGATCTCGGCCTCCGTGTACCACAGGGTGTCCACGGCGACGCGTCCGTCCGTCGTCGCGCGCTCCTCCGACGGCCGCCCGAAGTAGAGGCCCGACGTCAGCTCCCGGACGATCAGCAGGTCCACGCCGTCGAGCAGCTCGGGGCGCAGCGGCGAGGACGGGATAAGCGCCGGATGGACGGTGACCGGGCGCAGGTTCGCGAACAGCTCCAGGCCGCCGCGCAGGGCGAAGAGGGCCTGCTCCGGGCGAACCGAGGCGTTGGGGTCGTCCCACTTCGGGCCGCCGACGGCGCCCAGGAGGATCGCGTCGGCCACGCCGGCGGCATGGACGTCCTCCGCCCGGATCGCGACCCCGAAAGTGTCGATGCCGATGCCCCCGGCGACGATCTCCGACCACTCGATCGAGAAGCCGGCGACCTCGCCGGTGGCGTCGACGACCTGCCGCGCCGCCGCGACCACCTCCGGCCCCACGCCATCCCCGGGGATCGCCGCAACGCTGAAGGCGCTGCCGTCGCTGGCGGCGCCGGAGGCCCCCGTCGTCACGGCAACTCTTCCGTGGTGCGCTGGGCGACGAATGCCGGCGAGGCCGGCCCGATCTCGGCGCCGTGGAGCTTGTTCACCGCCACGAGATACGCCTCGACCGACGCCTCGATGATGTTCGTGGAGAGGCCGTGGCCGGAAACCACGAGCGCCCCCGGACCCACGTCCGACGAGCGGCGGCAACGCACGAGCACGCGGCCCTGGGCATCCTCCCCGCCGGAGACGGCCTTGATCTCGTAGCTCTCGAGGACCGGGTGCCAGCCGAACACCGGCTGGACGGCGGCGTCCACCGCCGCGAAGAGCGCGTCGACCGGCCCGTTGCCGATGGCTGCCTCGGCCCGCTCCGTGTCCGCGACGGCTAGCGAGACCATGCCCGTCGCCTTGCCGCCGTGGGACGACGTCACGTTCCAGCCTTCCAGTCGAACGGACTGGGGCACTTCGGCGACCCGCTGCTCCACGAGCGCCAGGAGGTCCGCGTCCGTGACTTCCTTCTTGGCGTCCGCGAGGGCGATGGCCTGCCGATAGATCGCGTCGAGGGCCTCGCCCTCCACGTCGTGGCCGAGCTCGCGCAGCTTGCCCTGGAGGCCGCGGCGGCCGGACAGCTTCCCGATCGTCAGCTGGCTGCCGGTCAGCCCGATCGACTGGGGGGTCATGATCTCGTACGTCAGCGGGTTCTTGATCACCCCGTCCTGGTGGATCCCGGATTCATGGGCGAAGGCGTTTCCGCCCACGATCGCCTTGTTCGGCTGGACCGCAAAGCCGGTGAGGTAGCTGACCAGGCGCGAGGCTGCGGTGATGTGCTCGGTCTGGACGTGGCTGGCGAGATCGGGGAACTGGGTCGGGCGCGTCCGGATGGCCATCACGACCTCCTCGAGGGACGCATTGCCGGCGCGCTCGCCGAGGCCGTTGATCGTGACCTCCACCTGGCGCGCGCCGGCCTGGACGGCGGCGAGCGTGTTGGCCGTCGCTAGGCCCAGGTCGTTGTGGCAGTGGATGCTGACGGTGGCCTGGTCGCCGACGAGCTTCACCGCCCGCTCCACGAGCACCGCGAACTCGCTCGGGATCGCGTAGCCCACGGTGTCCGGGATGTTGATCGTGGACGCACCGGCTTCCACGACCGCCTCGTAGACCTGCATCAGGAAATCGACGTCCGTCCGCGAGGCATCCTCGGCCGAGAACTCGATCTCGGCGTCCCGGCCCAGCGCCTTGCGGCCGTACCGGACCCACTTGACCGCCTCCGCGAGAGCCCCCTCGCGGTCCATGCGCAGCTTGTGCTTGAGGTGAATGTCGCTGGTGGCGATGAAGACGTGGAGATGGGGCCGCTCGGCGACCTTGATCGCCTCGATCGCGCGCTGCGGATCGCCGTCCCGGCACCGCGCCAGGGCCGCCACCGCGATCCCGCCCTTGGTCTCCTGGGCGATCCGCCGGACCGCCTCGAAGTCGCCGGCGGACGCCGCCGGGAACCCGGCCTCGATGACGTCCACGCGGAGGCGTGCCAGCTGGCGGGCGACCTCGAGCTTCTCGGCGGCGGTCATGCCCGCGCCCGGCGCCTGCTCTCCGTCGCGGAGCGTCGTGTCGAAGATGCGGACGGTTCCCGCCGGGACGAACGGCCCCGACGGGCGGGGTACGCCGGACGGCATCAGCGAGATCCGCCCGGACGTCCGGCGGCAGCCTGCGCCTCGCCGGCCCGGACGACAACGGGATTGAGGAACGGCATCTGGGCACGCAGCTCGGCGCCGACCTGCTCGATCTGGTGGTCGCGATCCTGCGCGCGGAGGCGCTCGAACTCGGCTCGGCCGGTCTCGTTCTCCTTGATCCAGCGGGCGGCGAACGAACCGTCCTGGATCTCCTTGAGCACTTGTCGCATCGTCGCCCGGACGTTTTCGTCGATGATCCGGGGGCCGCTGACGTAGTCGCCGTACTCGGCGGTGTCGCTGACGCTGAAGCGCATGAAGTTGAGGCCGCCGCGGTACAGCAGATCCACGATCAGCTTCAGCTCGTGCATCGTCTCGAAATAGGCGAGCTCAGGCTGGTAGCCGGCCTCGACGAGCGTCTCGAACGACATCTTGACGAGCGCGGCGGTGCCGCCGCACAGGACGGACTGCTCCCCGAAGAGATCCGTCTCGGTCTCCTCGGCGAAGGTCGTCTCGAGCACGCCGGCCCGGGTATTGCCGAGAGCGCGGGCGTAGGCGAGAGTCCGCGCCCGGCCCGTGCCGCTGGCATCCTGCTGGACGGCGAACAGGGCGGGGACACCGCCACCGGCCTGGTAGACGCTACGAACCAGGTGACCGGGCCCCTTTGGCGCAACCATGCCGACGTCCACGAATTCGGGCGGGCTGATCCGCTTGAAGTGGATGTTGAAGCCGTGGGCGAACATCAGGAGCTGGCCGGGGCGGAGGTTCGGCTCGATCTCGGCGTCGTAGACGGCCTTCTGGGCGGTGTCGGGGACGAGGATCATGATCGCGTCGGCGGCCTTGACGGCCTCGGCGACGGTCCGGACCTCCAGGCCGGCCTCCTCGGCAATCGGCCGGCTCTTTGACCCGGCGGCCAGCCCGACGATGACCGCGACGCCGGATTCGTGCAGGTTCAGGGCGTGGGCGTGCCCCTGGCTCCCGTAGCCGATGATCGCGACGGTCTGGCCCGACAGGGCGTTCGGATCGACATCGTGGTCGTAGTACATGCGTGCCGTCATCGCTTGAGTGCCTCCTCGATGGATCCGGCGCCGCGGGTCATGACGACCGCCCCGGTTCGGACCAGTTCCTTGATTCCGTAGGTCCGGACGAGGGCGACGAACGCGTCGACCTCGGCCTCCGTGCCGCTCACCTCGACGATCGCGGACTCGGGGGTGAGGTCCACCACCCGGCCCTTGCTCAGCTCCACGATCTTGATCAGCTCGCCGCGGTTGGCATCGGTGACGCGGACCTTCACGAGCGCCAGTTCGTGCTCGATCGTCGGTTCCGAGGTGACGTCCTGCACCTTCAGGACATCGATGAGCCGGTAGAGCTGCTTGGCCGCCTGCTCCACGGCGACATCGTCCCCGCGGAGGGTGATCGTCATCCGTGACAGGCCCTCCTGGTCCGTGTGGCTGACGGCCAGCGAATCGATGTTGAAGTTGCGTGCCCGCATGAGGCTGGCGACGCGGTTCAGGACACCGGGCTTGTCGAGCACGAGCGCGACGAGCCGGTGGACGCGGGTGGTGCCGCTGCCGGGGAGTGCCCGGGGCGGCGGCACGGTGTGGGCCGGTGCGGGCGCGGGCGCGGGCGCGGTGGCCCCGAGGGTCGCGGACGGTGTGGCCTTGTCGCTCATTCCTCCGGCCCGCCCCAGGTCTCGATGAGATCGGACAGGCCCTTGCCGGCCGGCATCATCGGGAACACGTTTTGCTCCCCGGCGATCTCGAACCAGACGAGCGCCGGCCCGTCCACGTCGGCCGATCTCCTGATCGCGATCGGGATGCGATTCGACGACCGGGTCACGGGCAACGTCCGCACGTACGCGCCGTATGCCCGGATCATCCCGAGCTTCTTGTTGTCGAAGAGGGCGATCTTGACGGGGATCCGGTCCTGCACCAGGGTCATCAGCTCCTGGACGGTCATCTGGAAGCCGCCGTCGCCGGCGATCGCCCAGACCTCGCGTTCGGGGACGCCGAGGGCAGCCCCCATCGCGGCCGGCATGCTGAAACCCATGGTGCCGAGGCCGCCGGAGCTGACGTGGGTGTTCGGGTGGCGGAACCCGGCGTAGCGGGCCAGCCACATCTGGTTCTGGCCGACGTCGGCGACGTAGATCGCCTCGTGGTCGGTCAGCTCCCCGATCCGCTCAACGACGTAGTCGGCGGAGAGGAGCCCGTCCCGCCAGGCTCCGGAACCGTGCCAGGACGATGCCGTGGATTCCTTCTTCCAGGCGGCCAGCTGGTCCAGGTAGTCCTTGCGCTCGTCCGGCGTCGTGGCCTCGACCATCGGGGCGAGCGCCTTGAGGACGCGCTTTGCGTCGCCGACGATCGGGACCTCGACGGCCACATTNACGTTCTTGCCGATCTCAGCCGGGTCGATGTCGACGTGGATGATCCGGGCATACGGCGCGTACGTGCGGACGTTGCCGGTGACCCGGTCGTCGAATCGCATCCCGATTGCGATCAGGAGATCGGCCGACTGGATGGCCCGGTTGACGTGCTTCCAGCCGTGCATCCCCATGAACCCGTACGCGAGCGGGTGCTCCTCGTTCATCGCGCCGATCCCGAGCAGGGTCCAGGCGACGGGGATGCTGGTCTTCTCGGCGAAGGCCACGAGATCTGCCTCGGCATGAGCGTGGAGGATGCCGTGACCGGCCATGATCACCGGGCGCTTCGCCGCGGCGATCTCCGCGGCGGCCGTCTTGAGCTGCCGGTAGTGGCCGTCCATGTTCGGGCGGAAGCCCGGCAGGCCGGCGATCACCTCAGCCTCGGTCGGATGCTCGGCCCGGGTCTCCTGCTGGAGGGCGTCCTTCGTGATGTCCACGTGAACCGGGCCGGGACGGCCCGTCCGGGCGATGTGGAACGCCTCGGCCAGGACCCGGGGCAGGTCGTTGGCGTTCCGGACCAGGTAGTTGTGCTTGGTCATCGGCAGGGTGATGCCGTTGATGTCGATCTCCTGGAAGGCGTCCTTGCCGATCAGCGCGGAGGGGACGTTGCCGGTGATGGCGACCATCGGGATGCTGTCCAGCTGGGCGGTGCCGATGCCGGTGACGAGGTTGGTGGCGCCGGGGCCGGAGGTGCCCATGCACACGCCGACCTTGCCGGTGACCCTGGCGTAGCCGTCGGCGGCGTGGGCGCCGCCCTGCTCGTGCCGTACCAGGACGTGGCGGAGTTCGGGATGATCGCCCAGGACGTCGTAGAGGGGCAGGATGACGCCCCCGGGGTACGAGAAGAAAACGTCCACGCCCTGGCGAAGGATCGCCTCGCACACCACGTCCGCACCGATTCGCGCACGGGGCGCGCGCTCCTCCTTTGTGGCGGCGGCGGGCTGGGAGGCGGCGGCCGTGCCCTCGTGGAGCATCTCGCGCTGGGCCTTCTCGACCGCGGCCGCGTGCTCCGTGCCGGCAGCCGGGACGTGGCTCCGCCGAACGCGCAGGGCGGCCGCGGGGGCGGGGGCGGGGGCGGGGGCGGCCGCCTTTGGGGCCGCGGATCCGGGCGCTGCGGCGTCCGAACTCGGCGGTTTGGCCGAGCCTCCCTTCGTCATCGTCATCGGTCGTCGTCCCTCGCTCATCCGGGCGGCCCCGGGC
>JACVXW010000022.1 GCA_015661135.1 Chloroflexota bacterium | reverse complement strand
TGAATCCGTCAACGCTCGCACGGCCATCTCGCGGCATTCGGCGAGCGTGACCCGGGCAAGTGCGTCGCGGACATCTGCTACCGCGGAGGCCGACATCGAAAGGTTCGAGATGCCGAGCCCCACGAGAACCGGCGCCAGGGTCGGTGATCCAGCGGCCTCCCCGCAAACGCCGACGGATTTGCCCGCCGCACGGCCGGCCTCGGCCGTCATCCGGACGAGCTCGAGCACGGCCGGCTGCCACGGGTCGAGAAGGTCGGCAAGGTCGCCGGCCATCCGATCCGCTGCCAGCGTGTATTGGGCCAGGTCGTTGGTTCCGATGCTCAGGAAAGCGGCGTGCTCGAGGATGTCGGCAGCCCGCAGCGCTGCGGCCGGGATCTCGACCATTACTCCGGCGGTCGGAAGGCCGTGCGATTTCGCAAGGGCGGTAAACCACTCCGCCTCTGCCGCCGTGGCCACCATTGGTGCCATCACCCAGACGAGGGCTCCCGTTGCCTGCGCGGCGAGGGCCAGTGCGGCGAGTTGATCGTTGAGGACACCGGGCGAACGGCGGGCTGTGCGGAGGCCCCGGATCCCCAGCGCCGGATTGGGCTCTCCGGCCTGGGTGAGGAATGGCAAGGGCTTGTCCGCCCCGGCGTCCAGGGTGCGAACCACGACCTTTCGGCCGCCCATTGCCTCGAAGACATTCGTGTAGAGCGCGACCTGCTCGGCGACCGACGGTGCGTCCTGCCGGTCCAGGTACAGGAACTCCGTGCGAAAGAGACCGACGCCCTCGGCGTCGACCCGGGCCACGGTGGCCGCACCGGCGACATCGCCAATATTGAGGAGAAGGGCAACATGGTGGCCATCGGCCGTTCGGCCGGGTCCGCGGCTGGCCTCGCGCCGGGCGCGATGCTCCTCCTCGCGGTTGTTGACCAGCGCCGCTTCACCCGAGGTGATCCCGGTCCGGACCTGGCCTGTGCCGCCGTCCACCTCAACGAGCTGGCCGTCGCTCAACAAGGTGGCCTGCGCGCAAGCGACGACCGCCGGGAGCCCGAGGCTTCGAGCCAGGATCGCGGTATGGCTCGTGGGTCCGCCCTGGACGGTCACCAGCCCGAGGACGCGCTCCGGACGCAAGGTGACCGTATCCGCGGGCGACAGATCATCCGCAACCAGGATGTACGGCGTGTCGCGTTCGGGCACGCCGGGCATCGGCTGGCCGAGCAGGCGGGCGATCGTCCGATCCCGCACGTCGTCGAGATCCCCCACGCGCTCGGCCATGTAGCCGCCGAGATCCAGGAGCAGCGCCCGGAACGCATTCATCGCGCGGTCGACTGCCCAGGCAGCAGGGTCGCCCCTGACAATCGCCGATCGAATCGACTCTTCGAGGGCTGGGTCGCGAGCGATCATCGCGGCGGCCTCCAGGACCTCGGTTGCCCCGGGGACCATGGATCCGCGAGCGCGACGCTCCAGGTCATCGGCGGTGAGGGCGAGGGCCGTGATCGCGTTTCGGATCTCCCCGTCGACATCGGCAACGCTCGGGCGTTGCGACGGCAGCGCCGGTCGCGGTCCCATGAGCGCCACCGGCCCGGCCGCGACGCCGGGGCAGACGCCGATCCCCTGAAGCTTCAAGGTGGACGCCCCTGCGGAAGGAGTCGCGCCGAGGTTCATCGCGCGTGTCATGCGGGGTCGTCGTGGTCCTCGGCGACGACCGAAGCGACGACCTCAAGTGCCGTCTCCGCGCCCTCTCCGCTCGCTTCGAGGGTGACGGTGTCCCCGTTCCTCGCCCCGAGCGACAGGACCCGCAGGATGCTCCGCGCGTCAACCGGCGCCCCGTCTCCCTTCCGGATCGTGATGGGGACCGACTGGGCTGCCGCCGCCTTCACGAACAGGGCCGCGGGGCGGGCATGCAGACCGATCCTCGACCCGACGATGACCTGTCGCTGTGTCATGCCCCTCTCCTCCCTGGGCCGTGCCGCCCTCGCCCGGTCCGGTCACGGTTCGATGGTGACCTTGATGCCTTCTCCCCGTGAAACGATACCGATCGCGTCGAGGACGCCGTCGAGCGGCAGACGGTGGGTGATCAGGTCCCTGACCGGTACCTTGCCGGTGGCGATCATTTCGAGAGCCCGCTTGTTGTGGTCGGGGCTGGACCCGTTGGCGCCGAGGATCGTGATCTCGCGGTAGTGCACCAGGTTCGAGTCGAGCGTGATCGTGGGCCGGTCCTTGGGGAGGCCGCCGAAGAACGAAATCCGGCCGCGACGGGCGACCATCCGCAGCGCGTCCTCCTGCGCCTGTCCTGATGCGGCCGCCGTGATCGCCACATCCACGCCTCGACCGCCGGTCAGCTCGAGCACGCTCTGGACCGCATCTGTTTCGCTGCCGCAGATGGCGGCGTCGGGCGCCACGATCGCCGCCGACATGTCCAGGCGCTGGCGGTTGAGCTCTACCAGGAAGACGCGGGCAGCGCCGCGCGCCCGCGCCAGGCGAACGTGGAGACAACCGATCGGGCCGGCGCCGATGACGACGACATCGTCCCCGGGCCCGACTCGAGCGAGCTCCTGGGCATTGATCGCACAGGCGAACGGCTCAGCGACCGATGCCTCGTCGAACCCGACGCCGTCCGGGATCAGGTTGAGCCCGTCTACCCGCAACACTTCGTGGGGGACGATCAGGTATTCGGCGAAACCACCCTCGTACTGGTATCCGACCGAGGTCTGGTTGGGGCAGATCGTCATCCAGCCTCGCCGGCAGTCGGCACAGGTGCCGCATGGAACGGCTGCGATCACCTGGACGTGGTCGCCGATCTGCCACGACCGCCCATTGGCCGCCGGGCCCACTGCGCTGCCGATCTCGACGACCTCTCCGGCGATCTCATGGCCCATGATCCGGGGCGGATCGATGTTCTGATGCCCCGATCGCGAGATCTTGACGTCGGTGCCGCAGGTCGAGCAGTTTCGAACCCGGACCTTGACTTCGGCCGGGCCGGCCGTCGGCTCGGGCGCGTCCTCGATCCGGATATCGCCCGGCGCGTAGAAACGTGCCACCTTCATGGTCGGGTCTCCTCTCCGGGCGTCCGAGCGCCCGGGTTCAATCGCGCCAGGACGTCATCGACGTCCGTGGCGGCGCGCAGCGCGGCCGCGCTTTCCTCATCCAGCAGGACCTCCGCAAGGGCCGACAGGACAGTCACGTGCTCATCGCCGCTCGCGGCGATCGGGATGCAGAGATGGACGACCTCGCCGTCCCAGTCCACACCATCTGGGTACTGGATGAATCCCATTGCTGTCCGGCGAACCAGGGCCCGTGCCCGATCGGTCCCGTGAGGGATCGCGACGCCCTCGCCCATGTAGGTCGAGATCTGGCGTTCACGCTCGAGCATCGCCGCGGCGTAGCCCTCGGCGACGGCCCCGAGTGATTCGAGGAGGGCTCCCGATTGGCGGAGCGCATCCCACTTGTCGGTGGCCTGTTGCGCCAAGCGGATGGCGGCACGAACGAGGACATCGGGCGCCGGGGCGCCCGATGTCGCATCGTCGTCAGTCGGCAAGCGACGTACCGTCACGGATCGCCGCCTCCACCCGGTCGAAGGCCGGGTCCCCCATGAAAACGCGGAACGGAACGACAACCGCATTCGGGGCCATCGACCGCGCCCGGTCAGCCAGCCCCGCATGGCACACCACAACCTGGGTGTCGGCCGGGATCGCGTTGACAGGCACATGCTCGACCGATACGTCGTACTTCTTCAAGCGCTGACGCATCTGGCTCGCGACCATGACACTGCTGCCCATCCCTGCATCGCAGGCGATGACGATCCTGGAGATGTCCTTGCCGTTCATCGTCGACATGTCAGATCACGCAGCAACCGCTTCGGGCTCCTCAGCGCGCCCGAATCCCAGCAGCAGTGACGCTACCGCAAACGAGACGGCTGTGGCGACGACGATCGCCAGCAGGACACCGAAGTAGCCGTCCTTGGGGGTGACCGCAAGGTAGGCGAAGATGCTGCCCGGGGAGGGCGTGGCCACGAGACCAGCACTCGTCACGACCGCCGTGAACACGCCCGAGGCACCGCCCGCGATGGCGGCAAGGATCAGGCGAGGGTTCATCAGGACGTACGGGAAGTAGATCTCGTGGATCCCTCCGAAGAAGTGGATGATGATCGAACCGGGGGCGCTGGGTCGCAGCGAACGCGGTCCGAAGAAGAAGTAGGCGAGCAGGATGCCGAGACCGGGCCCTGGATTCGTCTCGATCATGAACAGGATGGACTTGCCACTCTCGAGGGCCTGGGCCACGCCCAGTGGTGCGAGGACACCGTGATTGATGGCGTTGTTGAGGAACAGGACCTTGGCCGGCTCCACGATGATCGAGACCAGGGGCAGCAACCCGCCCGTGACCAGGGCATCGACACCGTCGCCGGCGGCGTTCGCGAACGTCTCCACGATGGGCCCGACGGCCAGCAGTCCGAGGACGGCCATGATCAACCCGAGGATCCCGGCGCTGAAGTTGTCGATGAGCATCTCGAAGCCCGTGCGTACGCGGCCGGCGAAGAGCCCATCGAGTTTCTTGAGGAGATAGGCGGCGGAAGGCCCGATGATCATCGCGCCGAGGAACATCGGGATATCCGTCCCGACGACGACGCCCATCGTGGCCACGGCGCCGATGACGGCGCCGCGCTGTCCGTGGACCAACCGGCCGCCGGTGTAGCCGATCAACACGGGAAGCAGTGTCAAGATGATCGGTCCGACCAGCTTGGATAGCTGCTCATTCGGCCACCAGCCCGTCGGGATGAACAGGGCGGTGATCAGCCCCCAGGCGATGAACGCTGCGATGTTCGGCATGATCATGCCGGCGAGGTAGCCACCGATCCGTTGAATCGTGGCCTGCATTCCTAGACCTTCGCGGTGTTTGAGATCTGCGGACGATGTCATCGACTTCCTCTCCCTTCCAAATCGCTCCCACAAGTTCGCCGCCCCGCCACTGGAACGGGTGCCCGGTTCACGGCGGCATGGCGACCCCCTCCCGGCGCGAGGTGCGTTGTCGCTCCAACCGAACTGCCGAGCGATCGATGTCATCGGGCGCCGGCATCCGGGATCCGGGCTGGAGTACCGCTGCCGCGCCCCATGCGAGGGCCTCGACCAGGGCGCCCGCGCCGCTGCCACCGCCGGCGAGAAAGCCGGCCAGCATGGCATCCCCAGCCCCGACTGAACTGACGGTCGACACCGTCGGTGTCCGGCCGTGGATCGCGCCGTCATCATCGACAAGCACCGCGCCGTCCGCACCCAGGCTTGCCAGCACCGTGCCTACGCCGAGGTCGCGAAGCCGCGCTGCGGCATCCACCACATCGGCGATCGTGGCCATTCTCAGGCCCGTCACTTCTGCGAGCTCATCCCGATTCGGTTTTATTAGCGACGGGCAGGCAGACACCACGGCCTTCAGGGCCGCTCCGCTCGTGTCGACGGCCACCCGCGTGCCCGAACCGGCGAGCTGGTGGACCAGGTCCGCGTAGGTCCCGGCCGGCGCCCCCGGCGGCAGGCTGCCGCTGGCGACGAGCCAATCGGCCGACTGCACGCCGTTCCGGATCGCCATGAAGATCGCAGCCAGCTCATCCGGGTGCAGGTCGGCGCCGGGCTCGTTGATCTTGGTCGTGGTTCCGTCGGGCTCGACGACGGTGATATTCGACCGGATCGAGCCGCGGATCCTGACCGGCACGATCTCGATCCCGGTATCCCGCAGCAGGGCGACGAGATGCTCGCCTTCGGCGCCTCCGAGCGTGACGACCGCTCTCGTCGGCAGGTCATGGTTCGCCAGGGCGAGCGATACGTTGATCCCCTTGCCGCCTGGGTCGACGCGGACGCTGAGCGCCCGCATGACCTCTCCGCGCGCGAGCGTCTCCACTTCAACCGTTCGGTCGACGCTTGGATTGAGCGTCAGGGTGACGATCATGCCAGTCGCACCTTCAGCCCCCGCGAGCGGAACTCCTCGACAACCTGCGCATCGAGCCCCGTGTCCGTCACCAGCGTGTCGATCTCATCGAGTGCCGCGAAGCGAGACAGATGGTCCTGGCCGACCTTCGTGTGGTCGGCCAGGACGACGGAGCGCCTGGCCGCCTGGATCATCGCGCGCTTGACGGCAGATTCGGTGGTGTCGGGCGTGGTCAGGCCGCGCTCGGGGCTGATGCCGTTGGTGCCGATGAACGCCACGTCCACGTAGCTGTCGGCAAGCGCCTGGATCGCCCAGGCGTCGACGGTCGCCTGTGTTCTGCCCCGGACCTTGCCGCCGAGCATCAGCACCGTGATGTTCGGCCGAATGGACAGCGACATCGCGATCGGCAGCGCGTTCGTCACCACCACGAGCTCGCGGTCGGTCGGCAGCGCGTCGGCGAGCCGGGCCGTCGTCGTCCCGGCATCGAGCAGGATCGACCCCTCGTCGGGGAGCTCCGAGAGGGCAAGCCGGGCAATCCGCTCCTTCTCGGCAGTAAGGACCGTATCGCGCGCGGCAAGCGCCGGCTCGAAGCCGAGCCGCTCGATCGGGATCGCCCCGCCATGGACGCGGCGGAGGAGTGCGTGCCGCTCAAGCGACGTTAGATCCCGACGGACTGTCTCAGTTGTCACGCTCAGTTCCTCGGCAAGTGCGGCGACCTCGACGCGTCCGGCCGCCCGGGCACGCTCGACGATCCATTGCTGACGTTCCTCGGCGTACATGTTGACAATGTCCCGTTTCATCTGTGTTTACCTTTATATAGATGTGAGTAGTTGGTGTCAAGGGATCTAAGGAGCATTCGGCGTCGAACACCGCGCCGCGCCCCGCAGTCTCCGGGATCGGCTGCAGATCGGCGGGGTTTCGATCCGGCCAGAGGGCTGGTAGCAAGGTCGCCCGACGACCACGCGCGACCGGCTGGCCTGCTGCGGATCAGATGCTCGGCGGCATGCGCCCGGGTTACCCCGTTACTGGGCGGCCGTCGGTTCCAAGGACGTACAGGCGAAGGGTCGCCGTCGACTGCTCGTACCCTCCATCGGGCTGCGTCTCGAGGATCACGTACAGGCGTTCGTCGCGGCCGAGGAAGATCCCGGCATGCATCAGGCCCGTCGCCGAGATCAGGTGAGGCCACCCGGTGAGGACGCGGCCCTGCCGGTCGAACGCGATGACCTGGGTTGATGGCGCGCCCTCGCCCTGCCCCATCAGGACGTACGCGGTCCCGTCCTGGGCGAACAGCGGCGCGAGGGGCGGGCTTCCCGGCGTGCAGCCCGTGCACCCCGTGCCCAGGGCCATGCCTGGCACCAGCCAGCCCGATTGCGCCGCCCCCGCCGCGTCCAGCACGACGATCACGCCCTGCTGATCGTTGGTTGCCGTCCGGGTGTTCTGCATCAGGACGGCGCGGCCATCCGGCGTGATCGCAAGTCGGAGGTCGAGCTCCGGACAGTAGCCGCTGAGCGATGGCGCGGTCCGAGGCCAGCCTGCCTTCGTCTGCCCCGAAGGACTGATCGCGACGATGCTGACCGCGCCCGTGGTCGACTCGCCGCCCGGGGCAGAGGCGACATACACCGTGCCATCGGCCGCGACGACCGGCGGAACGGCCACCCCGGCGACGGTCCTCGGCCAGCCCGCGAGCGCTCGTCCGTCGGATCCGACCGCGGCGATCACGGTCCGGTCCGCCTTAACGCAGATGCCCGGTTCCCCGTTGCCGTCGTACCACCAGATGTAGGGCGTGCCGTTCGGGCCGAGGACGTAGCCGACGTCGCGGTACGCCTCGCTGTGTGCGCCTGCGCCGACGAACGGCCAGCCGCCCCGCTCCTCGAGCGCCGCATTGAGGGCGTGAACCTGGACGACCTGCTCGGCCGTCTGGGTCACGAAATAGAGGGTGCCGTCCGACGCGATGTGGGGCGAAAACGGCACGTAGACGGATGTCTCGAACATCGCCGGTGAACCCTGCCTGGGCGTCCCGGTCGGGTCGAGGGCAATGACTCGGAGCGTCGTCCGCTCACCGACGCCGCTGCAGATGAGGTAGACCGAGTCGCCGGGTCCGGCGAGCGGGGGCACGCACACGGTCGCCGTCGGTTCCTCCACCGGCCAGCCCGGGCGCTCCCCGCCATCGGCGGCGAGGAGGTGGAGGTGGCACGCCTCGGCAGCACCGTCTGCGATCGGCGGGACGCAGGCAAGGATCGCCACGCTGCCGTCCTCGCGCGGAAGGATCCCGCGGACGTCACCGCGGACGAATTCGATCGGCCAGCCCGGACGCATCGCGCCCGAGGGATCCAGCGCCGCGACGCGGGCATATCTCACCGGCCGGCCATCTCCATCCCGGCCCGACCAGGCCGTCACGTCAAGGTAAAAGGTGCCGTCGGGGCCGAACAGCGGTCCGGATAGGGGCGCCTGGGCGATGAACGGCTAGCCCGTGCTCGTGGGAAGTGGCGGCGGCGACGAGGCCGGGCCAGGACCCGTCGGTGACGCTGGGCCGTGGGTGAGGGTCCCGCCGTCAACGAGGCTTGGGCCGTGGGTGTCGCCGGACTTCCCGAAGCGGGAGGCGGCGACTCTGAGACGGCGGGACTGGCGGCGCACGCGGCGACCAGCACTGCTGTCATCCACTCCTGGCTCAAGCGTCGCATCGCGAAATCCCTCCCGTCGAACGTCGCCGGTGAGACGCCCAGCATCCCGCCGTGTGTCACATGTTCGCGCGAGTTTGTGCCGATCGAGTTACGAACCACGGCGCGATCACCGATGCGATGAGCGCGGACGCCTCATCGGTCGTTCTCGTGCCTGCTCGCATGCTCTCGAAGAACGACGGATCGAGCACGGCCCGAAGCACCGCCAGGGCTTCCGGATCATCGTGCAGCGTCCCGAGCGCAGATCGTGTCAGTTCCTCCCACCTCGCCCCGTAGGTGGCGCCCGCCTCAGACCAGACGGCGGTGAGCATCCGTTCCCGAAGCCACATGCGGTAGATCCGCGCGGCCTGGTCGAAGAACCTCCCCGTCACCCGGATGAGCCGCGCGAGACGCTCCTCGATCGAGTCGGCGCCGTCGTAGATCGTGAGTTCGGGGAGCGGCGCCTCGGCGGTGAGGCGCTCGACCATCGCCCGGTCAAGGGCATCGCGCGTCGGGAAGTGGTTGCGGAGCGTTCCGGGCGCCACGTCCGCACGCAGGCCGACCTGCCGCATCGCGGTGGCGGAGATCCCCACCTCGAGGTACAGCTCGATGGCGGCCTCGATGATCCGGTCGCGCGTCGCCTCGATCTGGGCGGTCCGCTGACCAAGACGGTACGTTCTTGGCACCTTGCTCCTCGACTATCTATTGACTATGTGATGTCATCCAAATAATACTACACCGTGACGTCGCTCGTACCGAGGAGACATCCACGATGGGAAGCTATCGCCTCACACGCCACATCGATGCGCCACCGAACCGCGTCTTTCGTGCCTTCACGGAACCCGGCCTCGTGGCCGACTGGATGGATGCATCGGGAGTCGAGGACCCGACGGGACCCCTCGACACGGCAGGGACGCGCTACACCCTCGTCATTCGCGGACCCTGGAAGTTCAGCACGCGCGTGATCCGCTCCGAGGCGCCGTGGCTCCACGAGACGATAGGCAAGGGTCCGCTGGGCGCCTCCTATCGCATGGTGGCAACGCTGGCGGCACGTGAAGGCTCGACGGACCTGGATCTCCTCACCGAGTACACGGTCCCGCTCGGCCCGATCGGCCGCTGGATGGACCGTCGCTGGATCGACCGTGAGCCGCGGGCGACGGCCAACCGCGAGGTGGATCGCCTGGTCGAACTGGCAACCACCTGACGACAGCCCAGGAGTGGGCGTGGACGTCCCCATGGCGGCCGATTGAACCTGAAGGAGCATGGACATGAGCGTGCTCGCACGCTGGGCTGGCGTCCTCGCGATTGCGGGAGGGACGATTCTCTCGGTCATCCTCATCATCGTGGCCTTCTCCCCGACCTCCAACGTCTGGTACGGGCTGTTCCTTGGCGTCGTGCTTCTCGGCGCCGCGCCGCCCGGGCTGTACTGGCGAACGAGGCCGGCGACCGGGCGAACCGGACTCGCGGCGGCCTGGCTCTCTGGACTCGGTGCGCTCGGCACTGTGGCCGTGGCCGCGTACTTCATCGGCACCGGCGAGCTGGGCCCCGCGCAGCAGAACCTGCCCGAGGGTCCGGCAACGGTCGTCGGGATGGCCGCCAGCATCGCCTGGCTGATTGGGAACCTGGGCTTCGCGCTGGCACTGCTCCGCGCCAGGGCCTTGCCGCCGCTCGGCGCCCGGCTCGTGCTCGCCGGCGCGTTCCTGGCAGTGGCGATGACACCCTTCGTCGGCGACGACTCGCCGCCGGCGCTGATGCACGCGGCAACACTCGTGTTCGGGCTCGTCCCGGTGGGCTGGATCGTGCTGGGATACTCGGCATGGCGCCAGCCCCGGAGGTGACGATCAGCCTGGGTCCGTCGGGCGCTTTGTACCGGTCCGGGCGACCCTGAATGGATTCGAGCTCGAGCAGTGGGGCGTCCGTTCGCGCCGGCGCCATCGCCGGGGTCGCTGGTCTCGTGACCTTCCTGCTGCTCCACCACCTTTGGATCGTTCCAATCTGGTTCATCGCGCCGGTCGGGGTGATCGTTGCGGTGGCAGGGGGCGCAGCAGTCGGCGCCGCCTACGACGAGTTGCGTCCCCATCTGCCGCGCCCGCCATGGACAGTCATCGCCTTGGTCGCCGTGATCGGGGTGATCCTCCTTCCCGCGTTCGTCATCGCGGAGCTTCGCGGGCCGATGTGCGACCATCGTCGGGGCCGGGCTGGGCTGGCTCATCGGCCGGAGCCGCCTGGCCGCCGGGGTAAGTGCGCTGGCTGCGTTCGCCTTCGCCCTCGGCCCCGGCCACAACATCCCGCTCCTCGGGGGAACGCCGGCGGTGGCGAAGGAAGTGGCCATCCTCACCGCGGTCGTCGGGGTGGCTTCGATTGTGCTCGTCGAGGGTCAGGCCCGGCTGGCGCGACGAGGGCCGGCGCCGGACTGACCGGCTGCCGCCGTTGCCCGACGATTGACTGGCGGGACCGTCTACGATACTGTGCAACGTACTGTGAAGAGTATCGGTGTGACCGAACTGCGCCAGCGGACGGCGGAGATCCTTGAAGGGCTCCAGGACGCAGACGAGCCCATCGCAATCCTGCAGCGTTCGCAGACGACCGCCTATCTCGTCGATGCCAAGCGATACGAGGCGGAGCGCGAGGAGCTTCGCGCGGCGCGTCGGGCGCTCTTCCTGCGCGAGGTCCGGGAGGCAGAGGCCGAGTACGCCGCGGGCGGCACCACCCCTTACCAGGACATGGACGCCCTGCTGGCCGACTTGCGCGGCTGACGACGGAATCGAAACGTGCGAGTGATCGCGTCCACCCGATTCCTCCGGCGGGCGCGCAAGCTGAAGCCCCCGCGTGACGAGCTGCTCCGGGCCGCCCTCCGGCGGTTCGCCGCGGATCCGCAGGATCCCCTCCTCCGAACGCACAAGCTGAAAGGTGACCTCGGCGACTACTGGGCGTTCCGCGTGGACGATGACCTGCGGGTGCTGTTCCGTTGGGACGGCGAAGCCTGCTTCCTCGTCGCACTCGGGACCCACGACGAGGTCTCCTGAGCGTTGACGGCGATCAATATCGACCGGCATGGCACCTGCCGCCTCGGCGAGCTCCTCAGCGGCGGCTCACGACGAACCAGGTCTCGATGGGCCCCTTGCCCTTGACCTCGACGATCCCCCGGCGCTCCAGTTCAAAGGTCTCGGCCAGCCGTTCGCAAGTCTCCGCGGTGACCTGGAGCCGGCCGGCCACACCTGTCGATTCCATCCGGCTGGCCACGTTGACGGTATCCCCCCAGACGTCGTAGATGAACTTCTTGAGGCCGATGACGCCGGCCACGGCCGGGCCGACGTGCATCCCGATCCGGATCTCGATGTCCATGCCAGCGGTCTGCCGGAAGCGCGGTGGTCGGGCCGCGGCTCCGGCAGACCTGCCGCGACCATGTACGCGTCGCCGATCGTCTTGATCTTCTCGAGCCCGAAGCGCTCGGCAAGCTCGTCGCACATCGTGAAGACCCGGTTCAGGAGATCGATGACCTCCACCGGCGAGAGGCGGGCCGACAGGGTGGTGAAACCCACGACATCGGCGAACAGGACGGCCATGTCGTCGAACCTGTCGGCGATGACGGTCTCGCCGCCGCGCAGCCGCTCGGCGATCGACGGCGGCAGGATGTTGAGCAGGAGGCGCTCGTTGGCGGCGCTGAGGACCTCCACCTGGCGGGCCGCGGTGATGTCCGTGCCATACACGTTGATCGCGTCGTACTCGTACATCGATACCACGCGCAGGCGGAAGATCCGGCCCTCGGCCTCCACCTCCAGGGTCGGGTGCTCGGCGTCGTCCCCCGCGGTGAGGATCCGGGCGAAAACCGCCGGGTCCAGCTCCGCCCCCACCGTGGCGCCAAGCGCCTGTCGGACGAGCGCACTGGCAGGGTTCGCGAAGGTGACCTTGCCGGTGCGGCTCAGGCGCATCACCGGGTTCGGGTTCTGGGTGGGAATGCGGTCGATCGCCTTCTCGGCCGTGAGCTCCGTTCCATAGAGGTTCACGAAGTCGAATTCAGGGATGAGGACAGGTGAGAGCCGGAACGTCCGGCCGCCCTCCGCGGGGACCTCGGGGGCCGGGGCCGGAGGATCGGCAAGGGAAGCCTGCAGGTCTGCCAGCAGGCCGGCCGGAACGGGGGCACCAACCTCCAGGCCGAGCGCCCGCGCGATCGGCATGCTCGCAGGGTTGGCGTAGGTGAGCCGTCCGTCCGGGCTCATCCGGAGCACGGGATTGGTGTTCTTGTCCGGGAAGCGGGCGACGACCTTTGCCGCGGTGATGTCCGTGCCGTAGACGTTGTACGCACCGAGTTCGGGGATGTGGACCGACAGGACCTGGAACGTGCGATGCCCGTCCGTTGCCTCGAAGGTTTCGGGTGGCGTGGCGGCGGCGGCCGTCCGGATTCGCGCCAGGGTCGCCCCGTCGAGCGTGGTCCCGACCTCGACGCCGAGCGCGGCGCGGACGGGTGCGCTCGACGCGTTCGCGAACGTCATCAGCCCGTCCTCGGTGACTCGCATGACCGGGTTCGGGTTCTGGCCGGGGAAGCGGTTGATCGCCGCGATCTCGTGCTCCAGGAGGGCCGTCGTCACCGCGCTGCTCCGGCGCTCCAGCCGGAGGGCGATGACGCTCGATCCGAGCGACACAAGGAACGGCACGACATACGTGACGGCGATCGGGAGGGCCGCGCCGGCCCCCATCGTCCCGGCCTGGATCCTGTCGCCGTGGTTGACGAGCGTGAGGAGCGTCCCGACGCCCAGGCTCGTGAGCGTCGCGCGCACGAGCACGCTGCGGTCGGCGGCGATGCGATACAAGGGCGGGGACGCCGGCACGAGGTCTCTCCACGGCTGCGCCGTCCGGGCGGGCCGGCGCGATCCGCACCAGCCTACGGGATGGGGCAATCACGGATGGCGCGCCCGGAGTGCTCCTGGAGCGGGTTGCGCAGTTCAGCGTTGCAGCTTTTCGAGCAGCGACGGGTTGAGCAGCCCGACCGCGAGCAGGATTGCGAGCAGGATCAAGCCCGGGATGAGGACGGGCAGCCGTCGGACGAGCAGCCTGGCGAGCGGCCCGGGTCCGTTGGAGGCCGCCGCAGCGACCTCCGCGATCGCGAGATCGTCGAAGCTGAGCCCGCACGACCGACACTCACTCGACCAGCCGACTCGCGCCGTTTCGCACGCCGGGCAGACCATGGTCACGGTGCCGCCGAGACTGAGGAGGCCCTGCTCAGGAGCTAGCGGAATCTCGAGTGGCGGAAGCTCGGCTGCCGTTCGGCTCTGCCTGCAGCTGTAGCAGCGGCTGCTCCCGCGTTGGTTGATCGAATGACATGTACCGCAGACCCAACTCTCGTCCATCGGTGCAGCGTGGGTCATGCGACGGTCTGCGGCAAGGGGAATATCAGGTTTCGTGTCCCGGCCAGGGACGGGCACGGCACTCTCAGATCGCGGGCGGGATGTTGTGGTTGATCCGGAACAGGTTCTCCGGGTCGTAGCGCCGCTTGACGTCCGTGAGCCGATCGAGTTTCGCCTTGCCGTAGGCCGCCAGGGCCTTCCCGTGCGCGTTGGCGTCCTCCTGCCCCAGGAAGTTGACGTACTGGCCCGCCATCGCGTGCGGTTGCATGGCGTCCGAGAAGCCCTTGACCCAGCCGACCCGCGCCGCGTCATCGTCGGCGTCCGCCCAGAAGCCGTAGATGTTCAGCCAGAACGCCGCCGCCCGGTTCGGGAAGGCTGTGGCGTCCTCCGGTACTCGTCCGAATGCCCCGCCCATGTGGTGGAGGTCGGCCGCGGTCCCGAACGACTGGGCGCCGCAGTGCTCGACGATCGCTTCGATCATCGCGTCGTCGAGGCGGTCGAACGATGCGTTCCGCCAGTAGGCCCGGACGCCTTTCGGCATCGCCGCATCGAAGCCCGACTGGAACGTGATCCAGCGCGTCGGATCGACGACCGGCACGTCGGGCTCGCAGCCGGCGCGAAGCCGCGCGATCTCCGCCTCACCCGCGTCGCGTTCGGCGCCGGCCCAGGCGAAGCCGAGGAACATCAAGGGCCGGTCGCCGAGCTCCCAATCGGCCGGCGGGACCATGAACGTGACGAGTGTCGTGACCTCGTCGGGGGCGTCGCCGGCCCACTCGACGTACGAGCGGAGGGCCTCGCCCCAGCGTGGGCGCTCGTAGATGAGCGTGCCGGCGAAGACGTCCGGGTTCAGCGGGTAGGCGCGGAAGGTGAACGAGGTGACGACCCCGAAGTTGCCGCCGCCGCCGCGCAGGCCCCAGAACAGGTCGGCGTTCTCGGTGTCGCTCGCGCCGACCTGCTCACCGTTGGCGAGGACCACCTCCGCGGCGACGAGATTGTCGATCGTCAGGCCGTACGGGCGGGTGAGCCAGCCGACGCCGCCACCGAGCGTCAGGCCGGCGATCCCCGTGCCCGAGACGACGCCGACGGGCACGGCGAGTGCGTGCGGCTCGGTCGCGCGATCGATGTCGCCGAGCGTCGCCCCGGCCCCCACGTGGACCAGTCGGGCCTCGGCGTCGACCTCGACCGTGTTCAGCCGCCCCATGTCGAGGAGGATGCCGTCGTCCACGGTGCCGTTGCCGGCGACGTTGTGGCCCCCGCTGCGAATGGCCAGCGGCAACCCGGTCGCCCGGGCGAACGCGATGGTCGGTGCGACGTCAGAGGTTGCAGCGGCCTGGATGATGAGCCGGGGGCGCTTGTCGATCATGCCGTTCCAGACGCGCCGGGCCTCGTCGTATTCGGTGTCGCCCGGTGCCAGGAGCCGCCCCTTGATGCTCGTGCGGAGCTGCTCGACTCCGCTTGTGTCCGTCGTCATCGTCATCCCTTTCGCTCGACCGCCGCTCATGGGTTTGCGTCCGATCCTCGGTGCAGTGTCCATCACGGTCTGCAATGCTGGAAGAGACGGAATCCACCAACTCGGGGCAAACATGACAACTTCCGACCCGCCACGTATCGCCCTGCTCGCCGCGCCGGAGACCTCGGCGTCCGTGCTGTACGGGCTTTACGACGTCCTCCTGTCGGTCGGCCCGAGTTGGCCGGACATGACGGCTGCGGCGACGGGCGATGCTCTCCTCGAGGTGTCGATCGTCGCCGCGGACGCCGAACCGTTCCGCTGTTTCGGCAACATCCTCGTCGAACCCCACGCCGCCGTGGGCGAGGTCGATCAGGTCGATGCGGTCGTCGTGTGTGACATGTACACGCCGATCGACACTCCGCCACGGGGCCGGTTTGCCGTCGAGATCGACTGGCTCCGGCGGATGCACGCCGGGGGCGCGCTCCTGACGACGGTTTGCACGGGCTCGCTGCTGCTGGCCGAGGCCGGGCTCCTCGACGGACGATCCTGTGCCGGGCATTGGGCCTACCGGGATCTGTTCCAATCCGCATACCCGAGGATCCGTTTCGGTGCGGGGGCAGTCCTCGACCTGTCGAGTGAAGGCGACCGGCTGATCACCGCGGGTGGCGTCACGTCGTGGCAGGACCTCGCGCTCCACCTGATCGCGAAGTTCTGCGGCCCCGAGCACGCGGCCCGGACCGCCAAGGTCTACCTGCTCGGGGGCCACGAGGACGGCCAACTGCCGTTCTCGGCGATGACGCGCCGCGTCCGGAATGACGACGCGGTGATCCTCGATTGCCTGGCCTGGATCGCCGACAACTACAGGACGCCGAACCCGGTGACCGCGATGACGGACCAGTCCGGCCTGACCACGCGGACGTTCGCGCGCCGCTTCCAGGGGGCGACGGGCCAGCGACCGATCGACTACGTGCATGCCCTCCGGATGGAAGGCGCGCGCCTCCGCCTCGAGACGGGACCGGACGGGGTGGACGATGTCGGCTACTCGGTGGGCTACGAGGACCCAACGTTCTTCCGTCGCCTCTTCAAGCGAACGACGGGCATGACCCCGGCCGCCTATCGGCGCAAGTACGCCCCGATCCTCGCGACTGTTTGACCTGGCGCGCCCGGCGTCTGGCAGCGCCGAAACACGAAGGATGGGCGCGGCGTCTTCGCTGCAACCCGGCAACAGTTCCAGGAGGGTAAGTCGGCGATGACGACGCGGAAATCTACGCTCGTGTTCACCTTTGTGCTCCTCACTGCTGCCTGCGGGCCGGCCTCGTCTGGTGCCGACCAGTCGCAACCAGCGCCCAATCTCAGCCCGGTGCCGGGCTCAACGTCCACGGCATCGGCGACAGCGCCGGTCGAGACGACACCTTCGAGCGCTCCAGGGTCGCTGCCGGTTGAGGGCTTTGCGTCTGTGGTCGCCGATCGGCTGAACATGAGACTCGCGCCCGGCCTCGATGCCGATGTGGTGACGGCGGTGCTGACCCCCGACTGTGATCCGTGCCATCCGCTTCAGGTCGGCCGTGACACACCATATCCGGAGCTCTATCTTCTCGATGGGCCCGCCCAGGCCGATGGTTACGCCTGGTACCTGGCCGCGACGGTTACCGCCGCGGCGGTTACCACCGAATACGTCGGCTGGGTGGCGGCTGGCGATGAAACCGGCGCCTGGCTGGTGCCACATGAACCGGACTGCCTGCGACCGCCGATCGAGCTCAGCGACCTCACCTACCCCAGCCTCTCGCGCTTCGAGGCGATCGCATGCTTCGGCGGCCAAGCACTGACGGTGCGCGGCTGGTACGTGGATCTGCCCGCCGACGCTGAGCCGCCTGGTCAGTGCATCGCCCAACCAGCGTGGCTCGTCTGTGGTTGGGGCTACCACATGCTGCGGCCCCAGCCATCGGGCTATTACGGGGACGCGAACAACCTGAAGATGAAGGTGGATCCGACGTCGAATGTCCAGATGCCGCCACGCGGCAACTGGGTGCTGGTCACGGGGATGTGGGACCACCCGGGGGCGCAGGCCTGCGGCAGCGATGCCCAGGAGGATGTGCAATTGAGGCTGGAGTGCCGGATGGAATTCGTGGTGACTTCGGCCCGGCTTGCGGAATAGCTCCCCGGCGCTACGTCACGGAATCTTTCGTGAGACGCGGCCTTACGCCGCGTTGGGCCGCTGGCCCGCATCCCCAAGCGACCGGCTGATCACAGGTGTCGCAGATGTCGCGACTCATGTGTCACCTATGTCGCGACTCAAGACAGTGGCGCGCCCGGAGGGACTCGAACCCCCGACCCTCTGATCCGAAGTCAGATGCTCTAATCCGCTGAGCTACGGGCGCGGATCGCTAGCGTACCAGCCCGCCCATGCCCTACCGTGTCGGGGTGCCGCGTCGAGTGTCCTGGTCCCGCCGCTGTCCGCTCGCCCTTGGCGTCGCCCTGGCGATCGCGCTCGGCAGCCCGTTCTCCGCGCTCGGTCGCGCCTCGACGGGCGCCGTACCGGGCGGCGCGGCCGCGCCGGCTTCAACCACTGTCGGGTCCTTCACCCTGGACCTGTCGGGACCCGGAGACTTCGTCGCGCAGGCAAACTTTGTCCAGTGCGTCGGGGCGAGCATGCAGATGATGCTGAACATGATCCGCCCGGAGGATGACGGGTCCGCCGCGACCCAGCTCGATCTCCAGGCCCTGGCCCGATCCCTGAGCGGTAATCGGCCGGACGGTCGCGAGCGCAAGGGCGCGAGCGTTCGTGGCTGGACCGCCGGGCTCACGGCGATGGGCGGCGGCCGCTACCGGACGGTCGGCGCGAAGGACATCGAGGCGGCGCTGAAGATGGCCGCCCGAGCGATGCGCGAGACGAACCGGCCGGTTGGTCTGCTCGTCTGGCGTGGCCGTCACGCCTGGGTGATGGCCGGTTTTACCGCCACCGCGGATCCCGGTCTGACCGACGACTTCGAGGTCAACCAGGTCATCGTCCTCGACCCGCTGTATCCGTACGGCTCCAAGACCTGGGGCCCCAGCCCCGAGCCTCGGGCGTCGATCACGGTCGAGGAACTCGGGCGCCAGTTCGTGCCCCGCGGCTTCCGTGGCTCGCTGCCTGGTGGCGACCCGGAACCCACGGCCTCGCCTTCGGGGACGAGCCCCGCGGCGGGCTGGTCGCACGGGCTCGGCGGCAAGTACGTGATCGTGATGCCGTTCACGGCCTCGGAGCCCGCCCGGCACGGTCAAGCGATTCGCTGACACGACGGATCGCTCGCGCGGGTCCGCACCGGCGCTCCTCGTCGCGCCGCCGGGACCCGTGACCAGTGCCGAGGGCGCGTTCCCCGCGCCGCATGCATCCCGTTACCCGTGCTGCCCCCGGCAATCCTGGCTTGCGACCGCCCCCGGAGCACTGCGCGGGTCGCCGGCCGCGGACGGCCGCCGCGACCGCCGAGATCCGCCGGAATTCCCGGTCGCGGCGCGGGCGTCGAGCGTGGCCGGGCCGGGCGATGTGCCCCGTTCGGGTACCTGGGCGGGCTCTACCGCCGCCTGAAACTGGCGAGTGCTCCCCGGGGGAGCGTTGGCCACGAAGGGGAGGGTCGGCGGCTGCGCCCCTTGCGCGCGAGCGTTGCAGCCGCTATACAGGGTCGCCTCGTGCTCGATCTCCCGACGCGCCAGCTCTCGCCGCTCCGATCCCGGCGGCTCCGGCGCGCCCCGGCCGCGCTGATCGCCGGCCTCGCGGTCGTGCTCGGCGCGCCGATGCTCATCGGGAGCACGCCACCGCCGCGCAACCAGGTGCTGGCAGACGTCGCGATGCCGGCGCCGACGAGCGCCCCGCCCGCCGCAGCGCAGGCCCCGGCCGATGTCGCCGGCCTGATTTCGCGGCCCGACCCCGCAGGCGAGGACTCCTCGCCCTCTCGCCGCTTCCCGCCACCGCCGGAGACGCTGACCGGCTATGTCTGGCCCATCTGGAACGCGAGCCTCACGCTCCCGTTCGGTCCGACGCGATGGGGGTCGCGGGTGGTGGACGGCGAGCCGTTTCACGATGGGATCGATCTCGCCACCCATTGCCGTGACCGGATCGTCGCGGCGCACGACGGGGTCGTGCTGGCGGCGGGCCGACGCTACGACGACTTCATGGGCTGGGTCGGCGACCTGACCGCCTACAAACAGCGGCTGGACGAGAAGCAACTCTGGGCTTCGCTGCCGATCGTCGTCGTCATCGACGACGGGAACGGATACCGGAGCATGTACGCGCACTTCCGCCGGGTCGTGGTAGCGCCCGGGGACGTCGTGGCCGCCGGGGATCTCATCGGCTACGAGGGAGCGACCGGCCGGGCAACCGGCTGCCACCTCCATTACGGGCTGTTCAGCCCGGACGAGGTCGCGACCTTCGGGTTGAACGCGGAGGCCGCGGCGAACATGCTCCTGCCGACCGAACTCGCCGCCCGGATCAACCCGCTGCTGGTGCTGCCGCCCCTCGAGGACGCCCTGATCCACTGAGGCGCGCGACGCGGCCGCCGACGCGCCGGCGCGGCCCGGCGGTCAGTCCTCGCGTCGGTAGCGGCGGGCGATCAAGGCATTCCCCGGGATCCGGGGGATCGCCGTGGACAGGCGCGGATTTGAGCCGTCTCGACGCTCCACGGTGAGCCGTC
>JACVXW010000129.1 GCA_015661135.1 Chloroflexota bacterium | reverse complement strand
CGATACGTGCGCCGCGGAGTTCGCCGCCGAGACGCCGTATTTCTACTCGACCTACGCGGCCGCCGGCTCGCCACCCGAGGCGCCGCCCGTGCCGCGGCCGGCAGCCCTCGTCATCGGCAGCGGGCCGGTCCGGATCGGGCAGGGGATCGAGTTCGACTACTGCGCGGTCCAGGCCGCGGACACACTCCGCCGGGCGGGCTGGTCGGCGGTGATGATCAATTCGAACCCGGAAACCGTCTCCACGGACTTCGACTCGTCCACTAGGCTCTACTTCGAGCCGCTCGACGCCGAGAGCGTCCGGAGCGTGATCGATGCCGAGACCGGGCCGGGCGTGGAGATGCTGCCGGCGTTCGTCGCGTTCGGCGGGCAGACGCCGCTCAACCTCGCGTCGCCGCTGTCGCACGGCGGCGTCCCGCTCCTGGGATCGGAGCTCGAGGCCATCGACCAGGCCGAGGACCGGACCCGGTTCGCCGCGCTTCTGGACCGGCTGGGGATCCCGCAACCGGACGGCGGGATGGCCCATTCAGAGGAAGAGGCACTCACGTTGGCCGAGCGGATCGGCTACCCGGTCATCGTCCGGCCGAGCTTCGTGATCGGCGGCCTCGCGATCGACTTCTGCTACTCGCCCGAGGACCTCGTCCGCCAGCTTGCCGCCGCGACTGTCGTGGATCCCGACCGGCCGGTCCGGATCGACCGCTACCTCGAGGGGGTGGAGGTGGACGTGGACGCCGTGTCGGACGGCGAGCGGGTCCTCATTCCAGGGCTGCTCGAACACGTCGAGCGCGCCGGCGTCCACTCCGGCGACTCGGTCGGCCTCTTTCCGCCCCAGGCGGTGAGCGAGGGCGACCAGGGACTCATCGTCGCAACGATGGAGCGGATCGTGCTCGCGCTCGGCGCGCGGGGGCTCGTCAACGCCCAGTTCATCGTGCGCGACGACGGTGTCTACCTCATCGAGGTCAACCCGCGCGCTTCGCGAACGGTTCCGTTCATGTCAAAGGTCACCGGTGTCCCGATGGTCGAACTCGCGGTCCGGATCGCGCTCGGGGCGACTCTCGAGGAGTTGGGCTGGCCGGGCGGCCTCCTGCCACCACCGCCGTTCGTGGCTGTGAAAGCCCCGGCCTTCTCCACCGCCAAGCTCCGGGGCGTGGATCCGTCGGTGGGTCCATTCATGCAGTCGACCGGTGAAGTGATCGGGATCCACGAAGATCCGCGCGTTGCGATGGCCAAGGCGCTTCGCGGCGCGGCCCTTGTCCCGCCTCGGGCCGGACTGGGGGATGGCGCGCTCGCCCCGCTCGCCCTGCTCTCCATCGCGGATCGCGACAAGGGGAACTTGGCGCGGCTCGCAACGGCGCTCGTGAAGGCCGGCTATCGGATCGCGGCGACGACCGGAACCGCGGTCGCGATCCGCGCCGAGGGGGTCACGGCCGAGGTGATCGGGAAGCTCGGTGATGTAGCGGCCGAGGGCGGTCCAACCGGCATCCTCGAGATGATTCGCTCGGGCGAGGTTCGCCTCGTCGTCAATACCCCGACGCCGCGCTCGGGGGCCGTTCGTGATGCCGCCGAGATCCGGCACGCGGCCGTCGCCGAGGGAATCCTGTGCCTGACCGCGATCGAGACCGCGGTTGCGGCCGCGGAGGCCCTGGATCCGGAGATCGTGGCTCGCCTCGCCGACGTCCGATCCCTGACGGAATGGGTACCGCGTTCCGCACCCGGTCCCGCGACGAACCGTGGATCCGCGATGGTCAGCCCGAGATGAAGAGCGCCTGACCCAGCGACCAGAGCGTGATGGTCGTCAGGGCGACCATGAGGACGGCGAACGGAACCTGGCGCAGGCGGAGCGCCCCGGGGGACTTGCGGACCGGGTGTGCCGCGTCGGCTCCGGCGACGGCGTGACCGGCCCAGGCGCCGAGCATGTGCCCGCCGACCACGGCGCCGAACTGGATCGCCCACACGATGGCCGGAGGCAGCCACGCGTCGCTCGGCTCGAAGTGCACCGTCCCGAACAGGTCGGCGCCCTGCTGGAGCGGGTCGGACACGGCAATGACAATTCGCTGGCCGGCCGTGAGCAGGTACGTGCCGTAGTGGGCGAGGAGGTACCCGACCGAGATCGGGAGCAGCCCGGCCGCTGCCGCGGGCACGCCCACGAGCCGTGCGACCACCATGGCCGCCGCCGCGATGAGCCCGGCGAACCCCGCCAGGATGAGGGTCAGTGGCAGCGCCGCGGGCAGGCCGAACGTCGATACCCAGATCTGCGTCTGGGAGAGGCCGTCGAACAGGATCGACGCCGTCGCGAGGGCGATCAGCACGACATCGGGCGCCGTCCAGCCCGACTCGCGCAGCCCGGACCCGAACCGGCGCCGCCGGAGCAGGCCGTCATCGCCGTCCCGCGCATCGCCGTCCTGCACGAGGGCGAGCGGGGCGAGGCGTCCGAGCACCGCGAACCAGACCGAGAAGATCTCGCCGTGCTCCGTCCAGGAGCGCTTCCCGAACTGGGCCATCATCGCGAGCGTGAAGACGGTGTAGCCCGTGATGACCAGGGCCAGCGTTCGTGAACCCGCGCCGAACGCGACCAGCTCCAACCAGACGACCCCGGCGAATCCCACGACGGCCGGCCAGCGGCCGAGCGCGGCGGGGAAGTGGGCCGGCGCGAGGCCGCTGATCCCGGCGACGCGCAGGGCCCGCGCCCCGACGTCGTGGAGCGTGGCGAACGGGTTCAGCCAGGTCCAGAGCGGGAAGATGAAGGCGGACACGAGGGCAACCCCGACCCAGCCGTAGACCCAGGTGAAGAGCCGCGACACCTCCGCGTCGGTCTCGCCGCCGACGATCCCCTGGACGACGATCCATGACCAGCCGATCAGGCCGATCGCACGAAGGCCCGTCCGGACCGGCCTCGGAACGGTGATCCGGCGGCCATCGTCGGCGGGTGGTGCGGCGAGGGCGTTCCGGGCCAGGACGAAGGCGAACGAGAGAGCGACGGCCACGGCTGCCCCCACAAGGTAGACCGCGAGGGGCAGCCGGCTCTCGAAGCTCTTGGACAGCGCGTGCGCGGCGACCGTGGCCGGCATCGCGAGGCCCGCGGCCAGGAGCGCGGAGGCGGCGGACGCCACCCGAAGGACTGAGGACCGGGAGCGGCGGGCAGGGTTGGTCATGCGCGCCAGTCTACGAACTGACCGCGGCACCACGCGCAGGCCGAAGGGCCCGTCGTCGGCAGGCGGTGCGGCCCCTCACGGTCGCGGCCGGCCGGATTCCGGTGTCCGACGGCCGCGTCGGGCTCGTGCGGTACCCTTCCCGAGGCGTGCCGGTCGCACGCCCCATCTGCCCGGAGACCTGCCCCGCCATGCCCGTTCCCCAGATCGAATTCAGCGATGAGCGACTCGCCAACGGCCTCCGTCTGATCATCGCCGAGGATCACCTCGCCCCGGTCGCTGCCGTCAACCTCTGGTACGGCGTGGGCTCCAAGCACGAGCAGCCCGGCAAGACCGGCTTCGCCCATCTCTTCGAGCACGTGATGTTCCAGGGCTCCGCGCATGTTTCCAAGGCCGAGCACATCGGCCTCATCCAGTCCGTCGGCGGCTCCATGAACGGCACCACCTGGCTGGACCGGACCAACTACTTCGAGACGGTGCCGTCGCATCAGCTGGAGGTTGCCCTCTGGCTGGAGGCGGATCGGATGGGGACCCTTCTCGATGCGCTCAGCCAGGAGAACCTGGACAACCAGCGTGACGTGGTCAAGAACGAGAAGCGCTGGTCATACGACAACCGTCCGTACGGTTCGTGGATCGAGCGCGTGCTGGGCGGCGTCTTCCCGGCGGAGCACCCCTACCACCACCCGACGATCGGATCCATGGAGGACCTGGACGCCGCCTCGCTGGAGGACGTCCGGGCCTTCTTCCAGCTGCACTACGCCCCGAACAACGCTGTCCTGTCCATCGTCGGCGACGTGGATCGCGCCGAGGTCCGAGTCTGGGTTGACCATTACTTCGGGGCGATCCCCCGGAACCCGTCGCTGCCGGTGGACCTCGGCGACCTCTCGCTGCCGCCCGTCATCGGCGTCGAGCGCCGCGAGACAGTCACGGAGGCGGTACCGCTGCCCCGCATCTACTGGGGGTTCCGGTCGCCGGTGTTCGGCGATCCCCGCCTCGACGCGCTGGACATGGCCGGCCAGATCCTGTCCGGTGGCAAGGGCAGCCGGTTGCACCGGCGACTGGTCCGCGAGGAGCGCCTTGCCCAGGACGTGGGGCTCGGGTCCCTGGGTCTCATCGGCGGGGCATCGGTGACATTTGGTTCTGCCACCGCTCGCCCCGGCGTATCTCTCGAGCGCCTTGAGGCCGTCTTCTGGGAAGAGTTGCAGCGGATCGCCGCGGAGCCGCCGACCGAAGACGAGCTGGCGCGCGCGAAGGCCCTCACAGAGGCGGACGAGCTCGGTGCGCTCCAGCGCGTGGAGGAGCGGGCGGACCGACTCTCCATGTACGCGACACTGTTCGACGACCCGGGGCTCGTGAACCGGATGCTGCCCCGTTATCTGGCCGTCACGGC
>JACVXW010000021.1 GCA_015661135.1 Chloroflexota bacterium | reverse complement strand
CGTCCCTGCTCGGCACGGTGATCCTGCTCTTCGGCAACGCCTTCGGGGCCCAGGCCACAGCCTTCCAGCTGACCGGCGGCACGATCAATCTCGTGACGATCCTGATCGGCGCCCAGATGAGCGGCGACGTGCTCCACAACCCGAATCTGGGGTACGCCCTTGCGATGGGCATGGTCGCGATCATGGCCACATCGATCGGGTTCTACTCGCTCCTGCAGCGGCGCTCGGAACGTTGGCTGCGGTCATGAAGCGCCTCCCGATCGGCAGGCTCTGGTCCTGGGCAATCTTCATCGCCGGCTTCCTGTACTTCTTCCTGCCGCTGCTGGCGACCTTCGAGTTCTCGCTCCGGGCCAAGCCGTTCGGGGCGGCGTACGGCAACGCCATGAAGGACCCGCGATTCCTCGGCAGCCTGGGGTACTCGTTCGCAATCGGACTCTTGACCATCGTGATCAGCCTCGCGATCATCGTGCCCACGGCGTACTGGGTCCGCCTGAAGTTCCCGAGGATCCGGCCGATCGTCGAGTTCATCACGCTCATGCCCTTCGTGATCCCTCCGGTCGTCCTCGTCTTCGGGCTCATCCGGATCTACAGCCAGAAGCCGATCCAGCTGACCGCCTCCGACCTGGGCACGAACGCGCTCCTCGTCGGCGCCTACGTCGTCCTGTCCTTCCCGTACATGTACCGCGCCGTGGACACGGGCCTCGCGGCCATGGACGTCCGGTCGCTCACCGAGGCGGCCCAGAGCATGGGCGCGGGCTGGCTCCGGATCCTCCTGACGGTGATCTTTCCCAACCTGCGCGTGGCGCTCCTGAGCGGCGCCTTCCTGACCCTAGCGATCGTCGTCGGTGAGTACACGATCGCCTCGTTCCTCGCCCGCCCCGCATTCGGGCCGTACCTCTCGAACGTCGGCCAGAACAAGGCCTACGAACCGGCCGCGCTCTCCCTGATCAGCTTTGCGCTGACCTGGGCGGCGATGGGCCTGATCGCCTTTGCCGGACGAGGCGCGCAGACGCGTGTCCAGGTTGCGGGCGCCCGCTGAGCCAGGAGAAGATCGGCCCATGAGCTTTCTCGAACTTGCCGGCGTCCAGAAGCACTTCGGGACGACCGTCGCCGTCGAGGACTTCAACCTGTCCGCGGAGCGGGGTGAGTTCGTCAGCTTCCTGGGCCCATCGGGCTGCGGCACTCGCTCACCGTCCCCGACGGCCGGCTCCTGACGCTGCTCGGACCGTCGGGCTGCGGCAAGACGACGACCCTCCGGATGATCGCCGGCTTCGAGGTCCCCACCGCCGGCTCGATCGTGCTGGACGGGACCGACATCACCTACCGCCCGCCCAACCGACGCAACGTGGGCATGGTCTTCCAGTCCTACGCGCTCTTCCCGAACATGACGGTGGCCGACAACGTGGGCTTCGGGCTCCGGGTCCGGAAGCGCCCGGCTGATCAGATCCGGAAGCGGGTTCTGGAGCTCCTGGACCTCGTCCATCTCGGTGACAAGGTGTCGCGCTACCCGTACCAGCTCTCCGGCGGCCAGCAGCAACGGGTCGCGCTTGCGCGGGCGCTCGCGTTCGAGCCCCAGGTGCTCCTGCTGGATGAGCCACTGTCCGCCCTGGACGCCAAGATCCGGGTCGTTCTGCGCCACGAGATCCGGGCAATCCAGCGCCAGCTCGGGATCACGACCGTCTACGTGACCCACGACCAGGAGGAAGCGCTTTCGCTGTCGGACCGGGTCGTGGTCATGAGCGAGGGGCGGATCGAGCAGGTCGGAACGCCGTTCGAGGTCTACAACTTCCCGACGACGTCGTTCGTGGCCTCGTTCGTCGGGACACTCAACGTCCTGGCGGCCGCGGTCGTGGATCCGCTCGGCGGCCGCCTGAGCGTCGGCGGGCAGGAGATCCGGATCTCGCGCCCGATCGAAGCCCGGGCGGGTGACCAGATCTCGCTCGCGCTCCGGCCGGAGATGGTCTCGCTGGGGAGCGGGCCGGACGGCGCGAACGTCCTCCACGGCAGCGTGGCCGACGTGAGCTTCCTGGGCTCCATCGTCCGCATTCGGATCCGGGTCGCCGAGGGCACGGTCGTGACCCTTGACGTGTTCAACGAGCCGACCCTCGTCCTGCCGCAGCAGGAGCAGTCGATTACGATCTCGTTCCCGGCTGAGGGTCCGCTCGTCCTCGCCTCCGCCGTGGCCGCCCCGATGGACGTGGACGCGCTCGAAGCCTCCCTGTGACCGGCGGCCCCGGCCGTGCGCCATCGCGCGCGGCGGGCGTTGCGACGGAGGGCGCGACCGCGGGCGTACCCCCGCTCGCCGGCATGGAGCTGGCGATCTTCGACAAGGACGGCACCCTGATCGACTTCCACCTGATGTGGAGCGACTGGGTGCGCGAGCTCGGGGATCGGATGGCGGCGGCCAACGACGAACGCCGCCTGGACGCGATCCTCCACGAGGTCATGGGCATTGACCCCGCGTCGGGGCGGGTGTTGCCGCACGGGGGGCTGGCCGCCACGCCCATGGTCCGGCTCCGAGCGGCGGTGGTTCGGGCGGTCGAAGCGGCCGGCTACGCGAATGCGACCGCAGAACGGCTCGTGGCGGCTGGCTGGCACGCGCCGGATCCCGTGCTCCTGGCTCGCCCGGTGACGGACTTGCCGGCACTCTTCGCGTCCCTTCGTGCGGCCGGAATCCGGATCGCCGTCGCGACCTCGGATGACCGCCGGCCGACCGAGCGGACCCTGGCCCACCTGGACATAGCGGACCTCGTCGAGGCGCTCTCGTGCGCGGATGACGGTCATCCGGTCAAGCCGAACCCGGACGCGGTCCACTGGATCTGCCGGACCCTCGGCGTGGCCGAGTCGCGGACCGCGGTGATCGGCGACTCGCCGGCGGACCTGGCGATGGGTCGGGCGGCCGGCGCGGGGCTCGTCGTCGGGGTCCTGACCGGGGTGGGCGATCGGGCGACGCTCGCTTCGCGCGCCGATCGCGTCCTCGAGTCTGTGGCCGATCTCGTCCGCTGAGGCGCCGCGCACCGTCGTCGTCCGCCGTGACGGGGTAGTACTCCCTTCCTATCGATCCGGCGGACGCCCCCGGCTACGGTGCCGAGGTGCAGGCATGTGCATGCCCGCACCACCGATTCTGTGCCCTGACTCGACGAAATCTGGAACTGCCGGAGGTCCCCGGGGACACGATGTCCGTAGCCGCCCGAGCCACTCCACGGGGGGAGCTGCTCACGTTGTCGGAGGCGGCTGCCTTGGCGCATGTCCGCCGGACCACTGTCGGGGCCTGGTGCGCCAGCGGGCGCCTGCCGTCAAGCGGCGGCCAGCGCCGCGGCGACCGACGCGTCCGGCGCGACGACCTCGAGCGGCTCGTCGCCGAACGGCAGGCGACCTCGCGCCGCGTGTCCGAGTCCCAGCCCGATCACGCCGACGTCACGCCTGGATCGCCGGCCTCAACGCGGGTTGCGAGCGGCCACCGGAATCTTCTGGATCGACTGTCCAGCGGGCCGGCGGACGCCCCGCAGCTGTCGGCGGTGTTCGAGGAGATCCTCGACGATGCGGCGCGGCAGTTCGGCGCGAATCGGGTGGGGCTCTGGCTCTGGAGCCAGGGGCGCGAATACCCACTCAAGCTGGCGGCCGCGCACGAGGTCCCGGATGCCGTCATCGACCACATCCGGCAGCTGCCCGCGGAAGCGCAGACCAAGGGCCTCGCCGCCGTCCGCGCCGGCACGATCCTCATCGTTCGCGACTCGAATGATCCGAGTCTGTCCGCGGAGTTCCGGGCCCTGTATCGACTGCACGGTATCGCGTCCGTCGGGATCCTTCCGCTCCTGGTCCGCGGCGAGCCCCAGGGCCTTCTGGTCCTCTATCACGACCGACCGCACCCCTGGGACCAGGAGGATCTGGCCCGGGCTGAACGCTTCCGTGACGGGGCTGCAATCGCCCTCGGCAACGCGCGCCTCGTGGAGTCTGTGCATCACCTCGCGGCGCGGCTGCGGGCCGTCGAGGATCTCGGCCGCCGGCTCAACGGCCTGCAGGACGTCCGCGGAATCGGCGAGGCGATCGTCGCCGAGGCCGCCTCACTGATCGCGTACGACACGATTCGGATCTATCGGGTCGCCCGGGAGACCGGGTGGTGCGAGCCGATTGCCTTCCAGGGCATGTTCATGGGCACCGCCGACCCCACGCCGGACATGCTCCGCGTGCGGATCGGCACGGGCCTGACCGGCTGGGTCGCCGAGCACAACGACGCGCTGATGGTCAGCGACGCCCAGGCCGACGGCCGGAGCGTCGTGGTTGGCCGGGCCGAGGGTCCCGAGTCCATGCTTGTCGTCCCAATGGCCCTGGAAGGTGAGGTCCGCGGGGTCATCGTGGTCTCCCGGCTGGGACGGGGCCAGTTTGGGCCGGACGACCAGGCAACGCTTACGATCTTCGCCGGCTATGCCGCCCAGGCCCTCGTGAACGCGGAACGCGTCGAGCAGCTTCACCGCCAGGCCGCGGAGCTGGAGCATCAGCTCGCCAGCCAGCGCCGCCTCATGGCCGTGAACGAGCAACTTTTGTCCACGCTGGACCCGTCGGGCGTGCTGGATCTGATCGCGGATTCGCTCAAGGCGGTCGTCGCCTATGACACCCTGACGATCTATCGGATAGATACCGAGCGAAACGTTCGGCGGCCCGTCATCGCCCGTGATCGATTCGCCGACGTCATCCTCGGCTACGAGGCGCCCCTGGGCACCGGCGTAACCGGCTGGGCCGTGGACCATCACGAGGCCGTCCTCGTCAACGATGCGCTCAGCGATCCGCGGGCCGTCCAGATCCCCGGAACGCCGTCCGAGCCCGAGTCGCTCATCGTCGTCCCGCTCATCGTCGAGGGCGAGGTCCTCGGCACACTGAACATCGGCCGGATGGGCGAGGCAGAGTCCCACTTCAGTGCCAACGAGTTCGAGTTGACGAAGCTGTTCTCGGCCCAGGCGGCCATCGCCCTGCGCAACGCCGAGATGCACGGCGAGGTCAAGGTCCAGGCGGAGCGCGACGCCCTGACGAGCCTGCGCAACCACGGCAGTTTCCAGCGCGAGCTCGGGGCGACGGTACTCGCGGGCAAGGGCCCGTTCGCGGTGCTGATGCTCGACCTTGATCGGTTCAAGGCCTATAACGACACCCTCGGCCACCCCGCCGGCGACGAGTTGCTCCGGCGCGTGGCCCGATCGATCGAGGAGGCAGTCCGGGCCGAGGACACCGTGTACCGCTACGGCGGTGATGAGTTCGCGGTGATCCTGCCGCGCGGCAACCGGGCCGGCGCGGAGGAGGTTGCCGAGCGCATCCGCGCGGCGATCGACGGGCTCGTCCCCGAGAGCGAAGGGCCCGGCGTTTCGGTGAGCATCGGGATTGCCTGCTTCCCGGATGACGGGGCGGACAAGGACGCGCTCGTGGAGACAGCCGACGCGGCGCTTTACGTCGCCAAGGGCTCGCGCCGCCGCATCGGCTCGCGCGACCCGTTCGTCGCGGCCCTCGACGAGACGGCCGGGGACATGCTCGGGGAAAGCACGCCCGAGGACCTCCTCCGAGCGATCCTGGCCCGGGCGGCCCGTCTCCTTCGGACGCCCCACGCCTACCTCTACCTGCTCCGGCCGGACGGCCTGACGCTCGAGATCAATGCCGGGCTGGGGCTCTTCGAGTCGTTTCTCGGCTACACGATGCCGCTCGATCGAGGCGTCGCCGGGGCGGTTGCGCGGAGCGGCAAACCCATGGCCGTGGACGACTACGACGCGTTCGTCGGTCGATCGCCGGGCTTCGACGGCCAGCGGGTCGGCGCGGTCCTGGGCGTTCCGCTCACATCGGAAGGGCGGGTCATCGGGGTGATCGGCCTGGCCTCAGGCACGGCCGTGCGGACGTGGCGCGACACGGACGTGGAGGCTGTGACCCGGTTCGCCCAGCTGGCGTCCATTGCCCTCCAGAACGCCCGCCTCCGAAAGGCGGCGCGCCGCGAGCACGAGGATCCCGTCACCGGTCTCCCGGTCCGCGACATGCTCACCCGCCAGATCGATGCAACGCTCGACCCGGCGCTCGCCGCCTCGGTGGATGGGAGCGATTCCGGCCGGACCGAGACTGCGGCCGTCATCCTCCTCGACGTCGATCGCTTCAAGGTGGTCAACGAGTCGCTCGGCCACGCCGCCGGCGACCGGGTCCTCCGGGAGGTCGGTCGCCGGATCACGGCGGCCCTCGGGCCAGGCGACATGGCGGCGCGGTTCGGGGGCGACGAGTTCGGCATCCTCCTGGTGCCCGCGGGCGCCGAGCGCGCGGCGGCCTTCGCGGACGCGATCCTCGGTGACCTGAGGGCGCCGTTCGAGCTGGAGGGCCGGACCTGGTTCATCTCGGCGAGCCTCGGGATTGCCCTCGCCCAACCTGGCTCCGCCTCGGCCGGCGATCTGCTCCGCGAGGCGGAGGTGGCGCTCATCCAGGCGCAGGCTGACCCGGTCACACGGGTCGCCCTGTTCGATCCGATCCGCAGCCGGGAAGCCCTGGATCGACTCGATCTCGAGGCGGATCTGCGGCTCGCCCTCGAGCGCGACGAGCTCATCGTTCACTACCAGCCGATCGTGGACCTCCGCACCGAGCGGACGGTCGGCTTCGAGGCCCTCGTTCGCTGGCAGCACCCTAAACGCGGCCTGATCGAACCGGCGGCGTTCATTCAGTTGGCCGAGGCAACCGAACTGATCATTCCGCTCGGCGCCCAGGTCCTCGAGAAGGCCTGCCTGCAGGCGCGCGCGTGGCGGGACCGGTGGCCGGGGGCCCGGCTCGTCATGAGTGTCAACCTCTCGCCCCGCCAGTTCGACGACCCGGGCCTGGTCAGCTCGATCGCCGAAATCCTCCGGCGAACGGGCCTCGAATCGTCCGCCCTCGAACTCGAAATCACCGAGACGGCCGTCATGGATCGCTCCGAGGCAGGTCTCAGGGCGCTCGCGGACCTGCGGGCGCTGGGTGTTCGACTGGTCCTCGACGACTTCGGGACCGGCTACTCGTCGCTCGCCTACCTGCGCCACCTCCCACTCGACACGATCAAGATCGACCGGTCGTTCGTGACCGAGCTGGACGCCCGCGATCGGAACGTGGCCATCGTCCAGGCAGTCCTCTCCCTTGCCCATGGCCTGGGCATCAACGTGGTGGCCGAGGGAATCGAAACCTCAAGCCAGGCCGCGCGGCTGCGCGAGCTCGGCTGCGACATGGGCCAGGGCTACGCGTGGGCCCGTCCGCAGTCGGCAGCCGGCGTGGAGCGGCTCCTGGGCGCCGGGCCGGATCAGCGCCTGTTGCCGAGCAACCGGAGCAGGAACAGGAAGAGGTTGACAAAGTCCAGGTAGAGCTGAAGTGCGCCAAGGACCGCGGCCTTCTCGGCCGACCCGGTCACGGCGACCAGCTGGCCCGACGCGATCCGCTGCGTGTCGTAGGCAGTGAGCACCGTGAACAGGACGACCCCGATCAGCGAGATGATCCAGCCCAGCGCCCCGTTGGGGAGAATCAGGTTGACGATCGAGGCGGCGATGAGCCCGAAGATGCCGATCGTCAGGATGCCGCCGAGGCCGGCGAGCGAGCGCTTGGTCACGACCCCGTAGATGCCGGCTGCCCCGAACATTGCCGACGCGGACAGGAACGCGGTGAACACCGATGTGCCGGTGTACAGCGACACGATCAGGCCGATCGTGAACCCGAGCGTCGCCGCGTAAACGAAGAACAGGCCGAGGGCGAGGGTCGCGCTCATGCGGCGGATGCCGAGGCCGATGGCCCAGGCGAGGCCAAGCTGGCCGAAGACGATGGGCAGCCACGCCCCCGCGACGGTCTCGAGGACGCTCGGGCTGGACTGGACGATGAAGGTCACGCCGGCCGTAAGGAGCAGCCCGGCGAACATCCAGAGGAATGCCTGGCTCAGGAACGCCACGGCGGCACCCGAGACGCGGACGTCTGCCTGTCCCTGCGAGGTGGTCTGGAAGGTCATCGTGGTCCTCCTGGTGCGTTGCTCGCGCGAACTGCCGTGGTGCCGCCAACTGCCCGCGCCCGCGTGCCGGTTCTCGGCTCACGGCGAGCGGGCGTGGCCCTGCGTGATTCTGCCTGCTCCGCGGCCCGTGCCAGGACCCACAGGAGGTCGGCCAGCCGGTTCAGGTAGGGAATGAGATGGTCACCGGGCACGAATCCGGCCCGACGCAGGCCAACGGCGCGCCGCTCGGCTCGCCGCAGGATCGTCCTCGCCTGCTCGAGGGCTGCGCTCGTGACCGTCTCACCGGGCACGACAAACTCCGTGGGCATGGTGATCGCAGCTTCCGTCTCGACGAGGATCGCCTCGATCCCGGCCACCATGCCCGCGGAGACGCGCGTCCGGCCGTCTTCCAGCCGATCCCATGCGTCGGGGTTCGTGGCCAGCTCCGCACCCACCACGAACAGTTCACGCTGGACCCGGAGGATCAGGTCGCCGAGGCCGGCGAGCACCGGCGGCAGCGTGCCGATCCGCCGCTTGGCGCCGAGCGTGGCGCGGGCCATTCCGAGCGCGGCCACCGCCTCGTCGATCGTGCCGTAGGCCTCGGTCCGCGGGTCATCCTTCGCGATTCGCTCCCCGCCGAAGAGCAAGCCGGTCGTTCCGTCGTCGCCGCGCGTCGTGGCGACGATCGAGTCGATCGGGGATCGTGGGCTCACTGGCGCAGGTTCACCACATCAGGCCCGCGTCGCGGGGATCCCAGCGCTCGGCCAGCAGGGTCACCTTGACTTCATGTTCAACGACCGATTCGGCCTGCTCCTTCACCTGGGCGATCATCGACCCGGCGTACGGACAGAATGGGGTCGTCAGGATCATCTTGACCTCGGTCTCGTTCTCGCCGAGCAGGATCTGCTTGATCAGGGCGAGCTCAACGACGTTCATCCCGATCTCGGGGTCCACCACGGCGCGCAGCGCATCGAGGATGGCCAGCTCGGTCGCGCGCCGCTCAGGATCGAACGTCGGCGTCACCGTGGTTGCGGCGTGGCTCGTGGCTGGAGTGGCGGCTGCGGCAGTGTCGGTCATGGCTCGTGGGGCGCTCCGGTATGGAGCCGCAGCGTATCACCAGATTGCGCGAGGGCCCGGAGGACGGTCAGGCCGGGCGCTTCACCACGACACCTGCCGCGCGATAGGCGTCGGGCAGGTCGGCCGCTTCCGCGGCCGTGAGGCCGGGCCCGGCCAGCGATCCATCGGCCTCGAAGAACTCGGCGTAGCGATCGCGATGGTTGCCGGCATAGGCATACGCGGCCGCGATCCCCATCCGCTTCAGTTCCGGGTGATCCGCGATCAGGGCCGTGAGGCTGTAACCAGTCCGGCGGAGCTCCAGGAGCTGGCGGACGGTAAGCCGGGATCCGTAGCAGAACGGCTCGCCGTTCATGACGAGCGGATCGGCCTGCACCCACCTGATCGTCACGTCTCACGCGCCCTTGTAGATGAAGGCGATGAACGGGTGGCGCTTCCGCGCGTCGCCGGCCAGGCGGCGATGCCAGCGAAAGGCGGCGACGGCCGCGTCGAGGGCGGCGCCCAGGGTCGGCGTGGCATCCGGCAGGATGGCGGAGGCCGCGGCCGCGCGGAGCCCATTGACAATCGAGATCATGTCGTCCAGGGACACGTTCCGCTTCCGATAGCGAGGCGAGAGTCCGTCCGCCCAGCTGCCGAGCACCTCGGCGTCACCCGATGCGAGGGCAACCGCGGCACGATCAACGAGCGCCTCCGTGTCGGCGAGCAGCTCGCGCAGGGCCAGATCGCTGTACCGGCCACGGAACCCCTTGTCCGCCTCAAGGGCGACCTCAAGGGCTCGGGCGGCCAGTCGCGACCGGGCCGCCCGCAGCGCGTCTGCAGCCGCCGGGAACCCGGCATTGAGATCGCGGGGCGGCAGGCCGAGCGAGGGGTGGCTCACGAGGCGGAAGTCTAGCGCGCGGCCCGAGCCGGCGCCGGGGATGAGGCCAGGCTTCGGTCGGGTCGGGGTTGGCCTTCGGCCGCTACGATGCCGTGGACATGCCGCCATCGCCCGAAGCGTCCGATCAACCGCGCGCTCCCGGCGAGGTGCCGCCCGTCGGCCGGCTGGCCCGCCCGCCCTCGGATCGATACGAGCGGGCTTCCGTGCCGACAGATCCGGCGGCGAGCGGAGCGCCATCGGCGGTTCGTGCGCTCGGCTCGGCGATCATCGCGAGCGTGGCCATTGCGGCGATCCTCGTGCTCGTCGGCGGGATCCTCGCGGAACACCGCGGCCTGATCGCGATCGCCGGAATCGGCGGCGCGGTCGTGGGGCTGCTCGCGGCGCATGCCGCGGTTTCCCGCGATGGGACCGTGGCGCCGGCGCTCCCCCGCGCCACGGTGCTCCGGGTTGCGGTCGCCCTGGCCGTTGGGATGGTCCTCGCCGGTGGGCTCGGAATCTGGGCCTATGGCCGGCTGGAGGGTGGCGTCATGGATCCGCTGAGCTATCTCTGGGAGACCTCCGGGCTGCTCGTGCCAGCCGAGGCCGCCGTCGCCGCGGTGGCGGCGGCATGGGGCGCCGGGGCCGGTCCGGTTCGGGGTAGATCGTGAGCGGCACACCGCCGGAGGATCGGGTCGCCCGCGGCGATGCACTGCGCTTCCGCCGACCCACGGAGGCTGACTACCTGCGCATCGTGAGCGTCGTGGACGATTGGTGGGGCGGGCGGACCATGCACGTCCTGCTGCCGCGGCTCTGGTTCCAGCACTTCACCGGGACCTCGTGGCTCGCCGAGGACGAGTCCGGCCGGCTGGGAGGGTTCCTCATCGGCTTCCGGTCACCGGATCAGCCGGGGGTCGCGTACTGCCACATGATCGCGGCGGACCCCAACCTTCGACGATTCGCGGTGGGCAGGCGGCTGTACGAACGGTTCTTCGAGGACGCCCGCGCCGCCGGGGTCCGCGAGGTCCACGCCATCACCTGGCCGGGCAACCGTACCTCGGTGGCGTTCCATCGCTCACTCGGCTTCACGCCGAAGGAGGGAGCCGGCACGCAGAACCTGTACGGGACCCCGGCCGTGGCGGGCTACGATTACGGCACGGAAGATCGAGTCGTGTTCACGCGCAAGCTGTAGGGGAGGCAGGACATGCGTGGTCTCGTCACTCGGATCGGCATCGTTGCCCTCGTCGTCGTTGGCGGGTTCATCCTCCGCCCATTCATCACCGGCAACGCCGGGCAGCTCAGCGTCGGCGACTGCTTCGATCCACCGGCGTCAACGGTGGAGACCGTCGAGGACGTCCAGCACCATCCATGCACCGATGAGCATGGTGCCGAGGTCTTCTTCGTGGGCGACTACCCGGGCAGCAAGAGCGATCCCTACCCGACCGACGACGAGATGCTCGCCTGGCTGACCGAGAAGTGCATTCCCGCTGCGGAGTCGTACACCGGCAAGGCGTCGACATTGACGCCCGACCTCGACATCGGCTGGTTCCAGCCGACGGAGGACGGCTGGAAGGGCGACGATCAGGGCGTGATCTGCTACCTGTACCGCCTCGACGAGACGATGTTCAAAGGCTCGCTGAAGGCCGGCTGATCTCCCCGCGTATCGACGACGGCGAGCGCGCCTCGCGCAGCAGCCTGCAGAATCTCGCCGCGTGCTGATCCCCCGGGACTTCCTCCAGCCACTGGGCGAGGAGCGCTTCGCCCTCGCGATAGACGAAGACGTACGGTCGCCAGAGCGGATGTTCGATGAAGTCGAGCCGCTGTTCGGCGCGCGGTCGCGCCTGCCGGCCGACGGTGACGCAGTAATCCACGACCTCGGCCCGGCTCCGGCCATCCGAGTGTCGCAGCAGGGCGGCGTTGCCGGCGACCCCGCGCAACTCCCGGCGGGCCCGGCCGATGTCAACCTGCCGCTCGGCCGCAACGCGGGCGGCCCCGGCATCCGAAGCGACCGGCACTTCCGCGGTCCGGAACAGCTCCTCGAGGAGGCCGGCCTCATCGGCCGGGGGGACGGCAAACCGGTAACCGAGGTCGGCGAGTCCCTCGTGGAGCAGGCATTCGGGCGTGTTGATCGAGAGGAGGGTCAGCTCCGCCCTGCCCTCGCCGTCTACCAGGACTGCCTCCTTGGTCGCGGCCTCCAGGTGATGGCCCGGGTAGGTCTCGTGGGCGACGGTGTGGACCAGGTCCGGAGCGCGGACCGGGAGGTCCAGGTTGATCTCCACCCTTGACCGCCGGCCAC
>JACVXW010000128.1 GCA_015661135.1 Chloroflexota bacterium | reverse complement strand
GTCGCCTCGACATCGATCGGGTTGCCGTGTGGACAGGTCTCCGGATGCCCCAGGAGCTCGTCCAGCATGTGCTCGACTCGCGGCGAGATCGCCGCCTGGAGGCGCTCCGCCTCCTGGTCGGACTCAGCCCAGCCGAGACCCACGATCTCCGTCAGCAGCCATTCGCACAGGGCGTGGCGGCGAAATATCCCGTCGGCCGCCGTTCGCCCGGCCGTCGTCAGGACGAGCTCGCGACCCTCGGCCTGCGTCACGAGCCCGTCGGCGACGAGACGACGGAACATCTCGCTGGCGGCCTGCGTGCTGACGCCGAGCCGTCGTCCGACATGCGACGCCGTGACCCGCTGCGCGTCGCCGGTCATGACCCGCAGCGCGAGGAGGTACTCCTGGGCGGCTCCGGAGAGGTCGTGCGCGGCCTGTCGCCGCGATCCGTGGGAAGCAGTCACGGCGCGAGCATACGGTTCACGACAGCCGACGGACGATCGATCGTCGCAGGAGGACGGCCGCGACGCCGCCGACCCAGACGACCGCGAGGACGCCGCGGAGCGCGGCTGGACCGTAGATCGGGTCGTAGGCCGCGCCACTCGCAGAAAGCGTTGCGGCGACCGGGAAGGCGAGGAGCGCCACGGCAACCGTGCCACCGGCGCGAACCAGGGATAGAGGTCGGCCGGCGGGAGACAGGTCGCCTCGAACGCGGCGCACCCGGTCGCCTCCCCGAGCGCCGCGGCCGCGGCGATGCCCAGCGGCGGCCAGGCGACAAGCGCCCGAAGGAGTCTGCGGTTCACCCTGTTGAACGCGAACCAGGGTCGGTCGGTCGAGCCTGCGGCAGCAACCGGGGCGCCGTACACCCCCCAAGGGACCTGCGCATCCGCCGGGCCCCGTGCACGCGCCGGGCCCTGGTCGTATTCGGGCGTCGGAGGCATCGAGGTCCGTGGGCGCGGCGACGGCGGCGCGGCCTCGGGACGCGGTCGCTTCGGCTCCGGGCGACGCGGGCTGCCGCGGTGGGTCGCGGAATCAGGACGACCGGCGGCCGGCCGAGGGCCCGCGGCCGCAGGCCCGTGACCATCGCCATTTCCGTGGCCATCGCCATTTCCGTGGCCATCGCCATCCCCGGGGCCGGGCGGCTCCGTGCTCGGACCTCCGTCCGCGGCGGGGTTGACCCTGGCGCGACGCTCGGCTGCGGCAGCCGCGCGAGCCGCCGCTTTGGCCAGGTACTCGGGCCCGTGCTTGCGTGGGTCGGCGTACTCCCGCGGGTTGACCCGCCAGTACTCCCCGGAAGAAGGCCCGTACCAGGATGCCCCGGACCAGGTCGTGTCGGTCTGGTCGCGGGCCTCGTCATAGGTCGTGGAGCCGAATGTCGCCTTCTTCGTGGACCGGCGCCTGCCCGCCCGGCCAGAGGCGGACCCCGATCCGGTGCCCGGGTCTGACGTGGCGCCGGGGCCCGATGCGCGTCCGGGGTCCGATGCACCACTTGGGTCCGACGCGCGTCCGGTCGTGGAGTCCCGCCCGGGCCCGGCACCGGCACCTGAACTCCGCCGGGCCCCGGTGGTGCGGGCACGCGACGGGTCGGCACGCCACGGCTCGGACGCGGCGGCTCGGCGCGCGCCCGGGCGCCACGTCGCTGCCGTCAAGGACTCGTAGGCTCGCTGGATCTCGAGAAATCGCGGCAGCGCAGATTCCCCGGCTGAGTCCGGGTGATGGACTTTTGCGAGGCGACGGTAGGCGCGCTTCACCTCAGCCGGCGATGCGTCAGGTGGAAGGTCCAGGACACGGTACGGATCAGGAGCCATCAACGCACAGTGTCCACGGCGCGGCCAAAGTCGTCCCGGGCCGGCTCGCTCAGCGAATGAGTTCGACGAGCGGGGCCAGTTCGAACGACGGAATCGCTTCCGCGCTCAGCCGACCGTGCGGATCCGTCTCGGACGGCCGGTGATACCGGCCGAGGACGCGCAACGCCTGTCCGGACAGGACCCCCGCCTGGCGAAGGGCCTCAATGGTCGCCGCCCACGTCCCGCGGTCGTAGCCGTCGCCGTCCTCGATCTTGATGGCCATCCCCGAAGCCCCGACGACGGCGCCGTTCGCGCGCGGCCCGGCCAGGATCGCGAGGCCGCGCAGCGCCTCCATCCCGCCCTTGGAGACGATCCGGTCCGGCAGTGCCTTCATGACCGACGTGTCGAGCCGGTCCCGCGTCCCCGCGACCATCTCGGGGTTGGCGAGCATCGCGTCACGGACGATTCGGAGTGCCGGCGCGACCGACGCCCGGGCGTCAGCCGGGGCCACGGCGTCTGGATCCGCCAGGAATGCGTAAGCCTTCGCAATCTCACGGAGCGGGAATGCGTAGGTCGGGATCCCGCAGCCGTCGATGCCCAGCTTCAGCCTGCCGACGGTGGTGCCGAAGGCCCGCGCGACGGCTCCCCGATACGCGACCTGGACCGGATGCTCCTCCAGCCAGTAGTTCGCCGTGTCCCAGCCCCGCAGCTTGCAGAGCAGCAACAGCGCCGAGTGCTGACCGGAGCACATGTGCCGTACCGGACTTGCCTTCTCGCCGTCGCGCGCCAGCCGCGCGGCGGTCAGCTGGTCCAGCGGCATCTTCTCAGCCCCGCAGGCGAGCAGGGACTGGCTCAGCCCGGCCCGGCGATAGAGACCCTGGATCGTGCGAACGTGGAGGTCCTCGCCGGAGTGGCTGCTGGCCATCAGTGCAAGCTCGGCCGGGACGAGCTCGAAGGCATCGATCCCGCCGGCATCGATGAGCGCGGTCAGGCCGAACGGCTTCACGCACGATCGCAGATTGGCCACCCGATCCGGATCCCCGAGCGCCCGGAGCATCCGACCGTTGAGGTCCGTCTCCACGACGTCACCCCGGTGGACGCTCTCCTCGACGCCGTTCCGGATCTGCCGGACGAGGATGGGCGATGGCGTCCGGCGCGCGCGCGCCCGGTCTGCGGAGGTGGATCCGGGCACGACTCGCGAGACCTCCTGCTGACCGGCGATGCGATCGCCCGACGCCATGACGGTGCGGCGAGGAGACCCGGCGCTGGAGCCCCCCACAGCGCACAGGTCCTCGCGGTCGGGGGGTGGCCGGACGACGGTCCGCGGGCACTCGTCTCGCCGTCCGTCCGGTCCTTGACCGGCCGCTCGGCGCAACGGTACGCACGGCCGATCGAGGCGTCAATTCGCGGGGACAGCCGATGCTAGGATGCGACGGACGCGAACCTCGATGCCGCCCGCGGCGAGGTGGCGAACCAATCCTGCCGGAGACCTTCGACCATGTCGACGCCGACGCTCCACGTCTCCCAGCACCCTGCGGTGCTCCACAAGCTCGGCATCCTCCGCGATGAGCGGACGGAACCAAAGAAGTTTCGCGAGATCGTCCGCGAGCTGTCTTGGCTCCTGGGCTACGAGGCGCTCGCGGACGCGCGGGTCCGCCCGCTGGATGTCACCACGCCGATGGAGACGATGCCCGGCGCCGAGCTCGCCGACCGGATCGGACTCGTGCCGATCCTCCGCGCCGGCCTCGGCATGGTGGACGCGATGCTCGAGCTGATGCCCACCGCCCAGGTCTGGCACCTTGGCCTGTTCCGCGATGAGCGGACCCTTCGACCGGTCGAGTACTACAACAAGCTCCCCGACTCGGCGAACGTGGACCTCTGCCTGATCCTGGACCCGATGCTCGCGACCGGCGGCTCGGCCACGGCCGCGATCGAGGTCCTGAAGCGCTGGGGCGCGGTCCGGATCAAGCTCGTCAACCTCATTGCCGCGCCGGAGGGCGTGGAGGCGGTGGCGAAGGCGCATCCGGACGTGGCAATCCACTGCGCGGCGCTCGACCGGCAGCTCAACGACAAGGGCTACATCCTGCCCGGCCTCGGCGACGCCGGCGACCGCCAGTTCGGGACCGGCCACTCGGTCTGCTACGGGTTGATTCGAACCGCTAGTTGCCGCCCGCGGTGACCTCCACGGTCCCCTTGGTAAACCCGGCGCCGGTCGTGTCCATTGCCGAGTCGATGCCCGCAAGGGCCTCACGGACGATGTCCGAGACATACGCGAACGCGTCAGGCCGCTCCGCGATGATCCCGGTCGCGAGGGACACCTTGATGGTGTCTGCCCAGCTGATCGGATCGACCTCGCCGATCCCGGCCGGGGACGGCCAGATCAGCGCGTTGATCTCGTTCATCATCCAGCGCTGGTGGCCGGTGCCGAGCGTGCTGCCCGCATCGACCGTGTACTGGATGCAGTCATCCGGATTGTCGCGGCAGTAGATCCAGCCGTTGAGCGACGCCCGCACGAAGCGAACGGCGACGTCCCGGTTGTTGCCTTCGCTGAGCCACGACTGGCGGGCGAAGATGGCGTCCTGGAGCATTCCGACGCGGTAGTCGTTCCAGTTGATGACGTTGAGGTCCTCGGGCTGGTAGAGGTTGCCCGTGGCCGGGTTGATGGTCTCGAGGACCTGCGCGTACTCGTTGTAGATCATTGCCTCGGCGACGTCGATCTGCCGGTTGAGCAGGAGCGACATATCGAACGGCTGGATGACCTTCTCGTAGTCCGTGCCGGCGACGAGGCCCTCACCGAGGGCACCCGCGGTGACCTCGAACTCGTTGCCGAAGTCCCAGACGCCTATCTTCTTGCCGGCGAAATCGGCCGGACCGCTGATCCCGGAGTCTGCCCACGACACGGACAGGGTGCCCGAGCGCTGGAAGATCTGGGCGATATTCACGAGGTCGGAGCCCTGGGCGCGAGCCTCGAGCACCTTCGGCACCCAGCTCAGGGTGAACTCGGGGCCGTCCGGCGCCGAGCCCGCGACCTGCGGGATGACGTCCGGGCCGCCGGGAATGATCGTGACGGTCAGACCTTCGGCCGCGAAGTAACCCTGCGCCTCGGCCGCGAAGTAGCCCGCGAACTGCGCCTGCGGCACCCACTGGAGCTGGAGGCGGACTTCCGCCGGCTCCGGCGCCGTGCTCGGTGCGGCGGTGTCGCCGGGTGCGGGGGCCGGCGTCACGACCGGCGGTTCGGGTGTGGCAGGCGCCGGGGTGGCACCGCCGCTGCAGGCCGCGAGCGCGATCGACGCGGTCGCCGCCAGGGCCAAGATGGGTCGGAACTTCATCGCTTCCTCACCTGTTCATCCTGCCCCGGGCGGCCGGGGCATCCTCCTCCCGGTCAATGCCGACGGGACTGCGGGAACGATACCGCCTATCGCGACCGAGCACCACCGGTTCTAGCGGGA
>JACVXW010000127.1 GCA_015661135.1 Chloroflexota bacterium | reverse complement strand
TGCAGCACCATCCACGACGCGCACCTGCGTCGCGCCGACCGTCACGGGGAAGGTGATCGCCGACCCGATCACGACCGGCTCCCCGACATCGATGGACATCGAGTCCTCGACGAGCCGGAAGCCCTTGGCGACCTCCGTTCGGACCCGCGCGTCGGAGAGCGTCCTGACCGGCGCCGGATCCACGCCGAGGACGGTGCCCTGCGCGACGTAACCGAGTTCGAACTCGGCTACTTCGGTCGCGACGAGGCTCGCCGGATCCACGCTCGGGGTCACGATGCCGATGAACTTCGTCTCCGGGAAGATCGTCGTGCCCTCGGGAACGCCCGACGCGCCCGCCAGCTGCTCCTCGAAGTTGGTTGCGATCGCCTCGAAGAGGGCCTCGAAGGCCGCGTCCAGGTCCGCCTGCTGCACGAACGGCGTCTCGGTGTGCGTCCCGCCGGTCGTCGGCTGCTCGTTTGCGACGCGGAGGACGACCGCGTCGAACCCGTCGGGAATCTGGTTGATCTGCCCGGCGGGCACGTTGCCGGTCTCGCCGGGCGCCACCGCCTCGACGCCGACCGTTCCGGCGTCGCATGCGAACGGGAAGATCCGCGCCCGCTTCAGGCTGATTCGCGCGACCGTGCGAAAGCCGATGCCCCCTGCTGTCGCCACAATCGAGCCGTCTGGGATCGTGACGGCGCCGCCGGTGTCGCAGTTCTCGAAGGTGACCTGGCCCGAGGCGACCGTCTCGACCACGTTGAGGCCGGTCGAGGGAAACGTTGCGGTCGATTTCAGATCGAACGTAAAACGGGTCGCGGGCACGAGCAGGTTGACCGGATCGGGCTGGGTGACCCCCACCTGGGCCGTGACCTGGAGATGGATCGGCCCGATCGTGTTCATAGCCGGCGTCAACACGATCTCCGCGCTCGGCAGGAGGAGGAACGCGACGCCGCCGCCCGCGCCGACCAGCGTGATGAGCAGGAGGATCACGCCGACCAGTGGCCCGCGACGGCGCACCTTCCGGTGACCGACCTGAGGCACCGGCGCGTGCTCCGACGGCGGCCTGATCGCCGGGAGGACGAGTGTTGGGCTGTCGTCGCGGTCGGGATGGGGCGGGGGGGCGTGCTGCGCGGCGTGCTGCGCTGGAGCGGCACCGGCACCCTCGAAAGCGGAGACGGAGAGGTGCGTCGGCAGGCCCGCGGACGCGGCGAGCGCGCGGGCCGAGGCGTCGTTCGTGACGATCTCGATCCGTCGGCCCCGCACCTCTGCCTCGCGGGCGAGCAGCCGGAAGTTGATCCGCGAGGTCGCCAGCCGGGATCCCAGTGGCAGCACGAGCGCGATCCGCTCGTCCTCGAGCGCCCGGATGCGGGCCGCAGCGGACGTGATCTCGTCATCGACATCGAGGTAGACGATCGCAGCCACGTCAGATCCGCATCTGGCGGACGACTCGGCGCAGGGCGGCGTCCAGCGGACCGCTGCCGATGCCCAGTTCGATCGCCTGATACGCCAGCCCCATCGGCGTCACGTCCTGCTGGTCGACGAGGAGTTTCGTTTCGTCGCGCACGGTCTCCACCTGGTCGGGGGCCATGATCGTGACTTCGGGTGGCCGGGCGAACGGCAGCCGGCTCGCGAATCGTGGGTCTGCCAGCGCCGCCCGGATCTCGGGCAGGCGCGAGCCGCCGCCGCACAGGTAGATCCGCCCCGGCAGCATGTCGCCGGCGGCCAGCTCCTCCATCACGAGCTCCACGCCGGCGCCCCAGACCGCGACGTCATCCTCCACGATCCCCCGGACGTCGGCAGCCTGGTCGCCCGCGATACCCCGTGCGTAATCCACCTTGAGCGCCTCGGCCCGCGGGAACGGCAGCTCCAGGCGGTCCGCGATCGACTTCGTGAAGGCTCGCCCGCCGAGCGCGAACATCCGCGTCCCCTCGATGCCCCCCTGGCGAACGAGGGCGACATCGGTCGTTCCGCCGCCGACATCGATGAAGAGGGCACCGCCCTGGCGGACGTGGTCGCTGTTGAGGACGCGAGCAACCGCATACGGCTCGGCGACGACGGCGACGAGCTCCAGCTCCAGGCGCGCGGCCACGCTCTGGAGGGCGCCGAGGTGGACGAGCGGCGCGAACGCGTCGAATACCGCGATCTTGACGTGCCGGCCCTGGAAGCCGATCGGGTTCGTGACCGCGTACCCGTCGATCCAGGCTCCCACGATGGCGGCGTGAACGAGCCGGACGTCAACGTTGGCGAGACCGGTCTCCCAGGTGATGGAACGCTCCGCCTCGCGAAGTGCCTCGCGCTGGACGCCCTCGATGAGCTTCCCGAGCTCCGCCTCCGTGATCTGGGCATCGGGTCGGGCGCGCTCCTGGGCATGGGCGGTCGTGAAGCCCTTGACCAGTTCCCCGGCGATACCGATGACCACCTGGCCCGGCCGGAACCCCGCCATCTCCTCGGCTTCCTGAAGCGCCACGGAGCAGTTGTCCACGACCGCGGAGATGTCCGCCACGGTCCCCGACTGCATGTGCGACAGGCCCTGACGCTTCCGTCCAACGCCGCGGACCACGCCCTTGCCCGCGTCGTCCACCTCGAAGACGAGCGCTTTTGCGAACTCCGTGCCGATGTCCAGCGCCGTGCATGCCGTGAGCGATTGCTCGCCCTCGTCACGGCCCCAGAGACGCCGGAGAAAGGTCATCGAGATCAGGCGTTCCAGGTCGGGATGACCAGATCACCCGACAGGAGCTGGAGACCGAGCATCGTCAGGAAGGCCGTGGACGCCACGAACAGCACCACGCCCCCGACCTTCGAGGCCATGTGGTGCTGGTTGCCGACGGCGAAGCCATAGGCCACCGCGACGAAGCCGATCCCCGCGGCCACGGCCAGCTGGGGAAGGGGAACGCCAAGGCCGCGAGGGAGCGAAAGAACGCCAATCAAGACGTACCACAGCCCCACGATGGCGCCGCTGGCGAGCGTCCGCCCGAGCAGTTGCTCGTACGTCCTTATCCGAAGGACGAGCGCGGTCTGGAATCCCGCCGAGAGCACCATCCCGACGATCCCGGCGCACGCCACCAGGTACGCGTGAATGGGGAACTGCTCCGCCTCGATCGCCGCCACCAGGAGCGCCACCGGGATCGTCGCCAGCATGAGGACGACGCTCGCGATGTCATTCCACCGTCCCCACGGATCGCCGCGGGCGAAGAACACCATCAGCGTGACCATCCCGACGACGGTCGCCGCGGCGGCCAGGAGCGCAGACCAGCCTGCGACCTCCTCGAACGTCATGAGCCGCTGCGGCCGGCGGCCTCGACGGTGGCAGCCCGGACCGCCGACAAGGCGTTCGCCAGACCCTCCCGACGCGTGCCCCTTCCCTGTGCCATCTCCGGCCGCCCGCCGCCCTTGCCGTCCAGGGCGGGCATCGCCGCCCGGACCAGGTCGCCGGCGGAGACGCCGCGCGTCACGAGGTCCGCCGAGACGGTCACTAAGAGCTGCGGTTCGTCGGCGTCGAGAGCGAGGGCGATGACACCGCTGCCAAACGCGGCGCTGACCGCCTTGGCGACGCTCTTGAGCGTGTCCATCGAGTCCCATGCGGCGGCCGCGGCCACGAGGCGCACGCCGGGCGCCAGTTCGATCGCACCGGTGACCAACCGTTCCGCGGCCGGCGGGCCACCGGCACCGTCCGCGCCTCCGCCGCCTGCGGCCGTCGCAGCGCCGGCCTTGAGGCGCCTTCGCGCGTCGCGAAGCTCATCCTGCAGCGCGGCGATCCTGGCCGGGACGGCCTCAGTTGTCTGCGCACCGACGGCGGCCGCGGCCGCATCCAGTGCATCGGATCGGGCGCGCAGGTGGGCATCCGCGCCGGCACCGGTCAGCCCCTCGATCCGCCGCATCCCCGATCCGATACTCCGGTCCGAGGTGATCACGAACCCGCCGATCTGGCCGGACGCTCGGCAGTGCGTCCCGCCGCACAGCTCGAAGCTGTAGTCCTGGACACGGATCGTCCGAACGGTCTCGCCGTACTTCTCGTCGAAGAACGCGTCGGCACCGGCATCGATGGCCTCCTGCATCCCCATGAACGCGACGGAGACGGGCCGGTCCTCGCGGATGATGCGGCGGACCTCGTCCTCGATGGCGCGACGCTCGTCGTCCGACAGCGCGCGATCGGCCGGGTAGTCGAAACGCAGGTAGTCGGGCGTGACCAGCGAGCCAGCCTGGCGCGCCCGATCGCCGACGACGTTCCGGAGCGCTCGATGGAGGAGGTGCGTCCCCGTGTGGTTGCGCATCGTATGAGCTCGGCGGTCAGGGTCCACCTCGGCCATCACGACCTGGCCCACGGCCATCCGTCCGCGGAGGGTCCCCGCATGGACGAACAGGCCGCCGACGGGCTTCTGGGCATCCGTGACCTCGAACAGGACGGTCCTCTCCCGGTCGCGGAGCACGCCGCGATCGCCGATCTGGCCGCCACCCTCGGCATGCCGCCGCGGACGGCTCGGTTCGGAGCTCCTCGTCGCCCTTCGCCTCGAGCGTCTCGTACTCGATGCCGTCCCGAAGGATCGCCACGATCCGGGCGTCATGGAGGCTCGTCGCCTCGTAGCCGACGAAGGTTGTGTCACCGGACCGACCCTGGATCGACTGGTACAGCGCAGTTAGTTCAGCGTGCCGGGCAAGCTCCGCCTTCTTGCCGGAGCGCGAGCGCTCACGCTGCTCGGCGAGAGCCTGGTCAAAGCGGGCTCGGTCCACGCCGACGCCGTATTCGGCTGCGAGCTCGACGGTCAGGTCGATCGGGAACCCGAACGTGTCGTGGAGCTTGAACGCGACGTCACCCGGGACCTGCGGCACGTCCGGCGCAAGGTCCTCCGGGCGCCGGCCGACCATCCGCTCGTTCGAGGTCAGCGGGATCAGGGCCTCCTCCAGGAGGCCAGTCCCGGCTTCGAGCGTCCGGACGAACTGCCCCTCCTCGCGGAGGATCGCGCCGAGGATCTCGGTCCGTCGCTCGTCGAGGTGCGGGAACGCCCCGGCCATCGTCTCGATGACCACCTTCGCCGTTTCGGCCATGAAGGGGTCCTTCCGGCCGAGGAGCCGCCCGTGCCGGACGGCGCGCCGGATGATGCGACGGAGGACGTAGCCGCGGCCCTCATTGCTCGGCAGCACGCCATCCGCGATGAGGAATGCGGCCGCCCGGGAGTGATCGGCGATCACCTGATAGCTGAAGCGCTCCGCCTCGAACGCGTCCGGGTCGTGGCCGAGCAGCTCGCGCATCCTCGCGTGGATCGGCGCGAAGAGGTCTGTGTCGTAGTTGGACGGGACCTGCTGGATGACGCTCGCCAGGCGCTCAAGGCCCATGCCGGTGTCCACGCCGGGCGCCGGGAGGGGCGTGAGGCTCCGGTCCGGATGCAGCTCGTACTGCATGAAGACGAGGTTCCAGATCTCCAGCCAGCGCGGACAGTGCTCCGAGTGATCCGGGGTGCAGTGTGGCCCCTCGCTGAACTCGGCGCCGCGGTCGTAGTGGATCTCGGAACACGGGCCGCACGGGCCGATGTCCGCCATCCGCCACCAGTTCTTCTCGTCCCCATTGGGGAAGTCCCCCCAGCGCGCGATCCGTTCCGGCGGCAGGCCGATCTCGTCACGCCAGATGCCGTAGGCGTCATCGTCCGTGGAATAGACGGTCGCTGCGAGGCGATCCTCGGGGATGCCCAGGTCACGGGTCAGGAAGTCCCAGGCGAACCTGATCGCCTGGTTCTTGAAGTAGTCGCCAAAGCTGAAGTTGCCGAGCATCTCGAACAGCGTGTGATGACGCGGCGTCCGGCCGACCTCCTCGAAGTCGTTGTGCTTGCCGGCCACGCGAAGGCAGCGCTGGTAGTCGACCGCCCGGTTGTAGCTGCGTTGCTCGGCGCCCGTGAGCGCGTCCTTGAACTGGACCATCCCCGAGTTCGTGAAGAGCAGCGTCTGGTCGCCACCCGGGACCAGGCTCGCGCCGGGCACGATCGTGTGGCCGCGCTCGACGAAGAACTCGAGGAAGCGGCGACGGATCTCGGCGGCGGGCAGCGACGCGATCCGGGGATCACGCTGGAACGTGGGGGTGGACATCCGTGGCAATGGTAGCGATGTCACGGGTCCGGCTCGGCGTCATCGGCCGGCTTGGACTCGGGCATGGGCAGCCGATCGTGTCTCCGCGCGGCGCCGGGCTCTCGCGCGGCGTCGGGACCTCGCGCGGCATCACGTCTCGGCGGTGGCGGCCCAAGGACCGCGACGATCGCCACCACCGCTATCCCGACCCAGGCCAGCAGCGACGCACCCACCATGTGGAAGTCCCCGACAAGGAAGGGGTCGCCGCCCAGCCGCGTCGCGAGTGCGTCGCCGGCCCACGCCCCGAGGAAGGCCGCGCTGACCAGCCACGGGAGCCGATTCCCGGCGCTGCCTCGGATCAGCACGTACAGGGAAACATGGAGGATCGCCACCAGGAACGCGAGGACGGGCGCCGGCCCGAGGGTCATCGCTCGGCCCCGAGGGTCATCGCACGGCGGCCCCGGCATCGCGGACTGAGATGTTCTTCGCGGCGGAAACCGGCGCTGCGGCTGTGGCGCGCGTCGCGAGAGCGGGCCCTGCGGAAGTCGGCGCGAAGGGCACGATGCGTCCGCCTCCCAGGCAGGCATCGTCGGCGGCGTAGAAGACGGCGGCTTGACCCGGCGCGATCGCCCACACCGGCGTATCCGTCTCCACGACCCAGCGCCCGCCTCGCACGGCCGCCTTGCCGACTGGCCGGATCGTCGCCGGGATGGGCTCCCCGCGATGGCGGATCCGGACGGCAGCTCGGAACGGAGCGGGCGGGCCGCTCAGCACACCGGGCGGCGCATCGTCGATGAACCCGACGTCCTCGACCTCGAAACGGCGCGTCTCCAGGTCCTCACGCCGGCCGAGCGTGATCGTGTTCGTCACCGGATCCACCCGGGAGACATAGCGCGGGGCGCCAAGCGAGATCCCCAGGCCCTGGCGCTGGCCGGGCGTGAAGCCCGCCGCGCCGCGGTGCTCCCCAACGCGCGTCCCGTCAGCGTCGAGCACCGGGCCGGACACCGGCAGCCAGCCAGCACGCGACCGGAGCGCGCCGCGGACATCGCCATCCGGGATGAAGCAGATGCCCTGGCTCTCGGGCTTGTCCGCAGTCGCGAGACCCAGGCTGCGGGCCACGGCCCGAACCTCGCGCTTGGTCAGGTCGCCAAGCGGGAACCGTGCGTCCTGCAGCTGGTCCTGTCGCAGGCCGTACAGGAAGTAGGTCTGGTCCTTGTCCGCATCCCGGGCACGGAGGAGGCGCGCTCGCCCGTCGGCGTCCACCACGCGGCGGGCGTAGTGGCCCGTGGCCACGGCCGCGCAGTCATACAGATGGCGTGCCCGCCCGAGCAGCGCGCCGAACTTGACGGTCGTGTTGCAGTCGATACACGGGCTCGGCGTCGTCCCGCCGAGGTACGCACCGAGGAACGGCGAGAGGACTCCGTCCTCGAACTCCCGCTCCAGGTTCATGACGTAGAACGGGATGTCCAGCTGCGCCGCAACCCGACGGGCGTCCTCCGCCGCGTCCAGGGAGCAGCAACTCTTCTTGAACTCGGAGACGGAGTCGGCAACGTCGTGGAGGCGCATCCAGACCCCGACCACCTCGTGCCCGGTCTCGACGAGCAGCGCCGCCGCCACGGACGAGTCGACGCCGCCGGACATCGCGACGAGGATCCGACCCGGCGCGCTCATCGGCCGACCGCCGAGACCACGGGCGCCAGCGAGGCCCGCTCGCCCGCCATCGCCGCGCCCGCCGACCGGATCGCGGCGACGATGCCCGGCACCACCTCCACCGCCGAATCGATCTCGGCATCGGTCGTGGTCCGCCCGAGCGACAGTCGGAGCGCCCCGCGCGCCTCCTCCTCCGGGTAGCCCATCGCCGCCAGGACGTGGGACGGCTCGGTGGAGCCCGTCGTGCACGCCGAGCCGACGGACGCGGCGATGCCCTCGAGGTCCAGCTTGACGACGATCGACGCGCCATCGCCGTCCCGGACGACGACCGAGACGAGGCCCGGCAGCCGATCCCTGGGATGCCCGGTCAACTCGACGCCCTCGAGCGCCCGGAGGGCCACGACGAGGCGCTCGCGCGCCCGGCGTAGCCGTCGGGCCGTGGCCTCGCGCTCCGTAACGGCGAGATCGAACGCAACGGCCATCCCGACCGCGCCGGCGACGTTCTCCGTGCCGGCCCGCCGAAATCGCTCCTGGGTGCCGCCCTGTAGCTGGCTGAGGATGTGCGTGCCGGCACGAATGAAGAGCGCGCCGGCTCCCTTGGGGCCCTCGAACTTGTGGGCCGCGATCGCCACGAAGTCGGCGCCGAGGTCACCGACGTCGATGGCCAGATACGGCGCGGACGCGACGGCGTCCAAGGCGACGAGACAGCCCTTCGGACCGCTGGATCGGACGCGCCGGATGACGTCGGCAACCGGCTGGATCGTCCCGACCTCGTTGTTGGCGTGCCCGATCGCGACGAGGATCGTCCGCTCCGTCAGGGCCGCCTCCACCTCGTCTGGATCCACCCGGCCGTAGCGGTCCACCGGCAGCTCCACGATCTCGAAGCCGAACTTCTCAAGCTGCTGGAGCGGGTGGAGGACGGCGTGGTGCTCGACCGCCGTCGTGAGGATTCGATGCCCGCGCGCCTTGCCGGCCCAGGCCGCTCCCTTGAGCGCCAGGTTGAGCGCCTCCGTGCCGCCGCTCGTGAACACCAGCTCGCGCGGACCGCAGCCCAGGCCGGCCGCGACCCGTTCGTGCGCCTCGTCCAGCCCGGCCCGGGCACGCCGGCCCCAGGCGTGCGGCGAACTCGGATTGCCGAACTGCTCGCCGAGGTAGGGCAGCATCGCCTCGAGGGCCTCGCGGCGAAGCGGCGTGGTGGCGGCATGATCCAGATAGATCTCCATCGACCGGATTGTAGGCCGGTGGCGGTCATGGTGTCAGGCCGACGACCACAGTCATCGCCACCAGCACCGGGACGAGATCAAGGGCCCGGAACCCCACGAGCCCGATCCCCCACCCCACGATCAGCCAGTGGATGACGTAGAGGCTCGTGACCCGCCTGCCCGCCCGCTGGAGCAGGCGCATTGCGCCTCGGTCGCCGAGGCGGCGGACAAGGAAGTCGCAAGCCCACGTCCACGCGAGCACAAACCCGAGGATGGCAAACGCAAGGACCGGCGGGTTGTCCCAATACGTCCGGACGTCAAGGGCGGGCCTCGTCACTGCGATGAGGGCGATCCCCGCGATGCAGCCGACGACGCCCACGGCGCCGAGTGCGCCCATCGTCCGCGCCCGATCCTCCGCGCCGGCGAGCCGCTGGCCGGCCACCGCGCCCACGAGCGGATAGACGAGCCATGGGAAGAGCGCGTAGTAGACGTTCGGGGCGCCGCCCCAGACTGGGGTCATCAGGGCGCCGATGACGGGGATGTCGTCGGTGACGCCTCGGACCAACGGCGCCACGATGACGACCCCCGCCCCGACGGCCAGCCACGTCCAGCCCGGCCGAACGACCATGCTAAGGGCGGCGATCACCACGATCGACAGCCCCGCGAGCGGCAGGATGTCCACCGTGGTCAGCAGCCAGACCGGGGTGAACGGGGCGATCTCCTCCGCCGTGACGACACCGGCGCGAAGCCCGAGCTCTGCCGGCAGCGCGCCCCGGAATACGTTGAGCAGATAGCCGGCCGCCACCAGCACCACCCCCCGGCGCGCGAGGGATCGGACGGACGACCGCGACGAGAACGCAACAGACGCGCCCATCAGGAACATGAAGACCGGCGC
>JACVXW010000126.1 GCA_015661135.1 Chloroflexota bacterium | reverse complement strand
TCCGGATCCGGCCGCGGCTCGCCGTCCGGACGGCCGCCTTCCGCGAGTTCATCCGGCTGATGCTCCCCAAGATGGCGGCCCATCCGGTCGAACCGATCGTCTTCCTGTTCTTCACCCAGCTGGCGACGACGCTCGGGGCCGGCGCGGTCAGCTCGGTGAGCTTCGCCCGCAACTTCCAGAGCGTGCCCGTGAGCCTCGTGGGCGTCGCCTTCTCATTGGCCGTCTTTCCCACTCTCTCGGCCGCCGCAGCCGCGGGCGACAAGGCTGCGTTCGCAAGGGTCCTCCGCACCAACCTCGTGACGATCACGAGCCTGACCGTCGTCGCGGCGATCGGCCTGGCGATCGTGGGTCGCCCGGCGATCGAACTGTTGCTCGGCGGCGGCGCTTTCGACGCCGACGACGTGGCCAGGACTGCGGCCCTGCTCGCCGTATTCGCCATCTCGGTCCCGTTCGATGCCCTCGCCCATCCCCTCTCGCGGGCCTGCTATGCCACGCGGAACACCCTCTGGCCGGTCGCAGGCTCGCTCGTCTCGCTCGCGGTGATCGTGGTCGCCACCGGCGCGCTCGTCCCGTCGATGGGCCTGCTCGCGATCCCGGCCGGGTTCGCCCTGGGAGCCGCAGCCAAGGTTGCCGTCGTCGGTGCGGCGGTGGCCCTCCGGGTCCGCCACCTCACCGCGGCGCCGCACGAGGGAGCGGTGACGGCCTAGCCCTGGACAGCCTCGTCCAGCGGCAGTGTCGGCGCCAGGATGATGAAGCGCCCGTCGCGATCGGGATACTTGCCCTCCGGCCGCTTCCAGGGCAGGAAGTTGCGGATCATCTCGGCGTCGTCCTGGAAAGTACCCGGCGGATCAGACGCTCCCCAGATCGACGAAACCCACGGATACCAGGGATCCAGGACGTAGGCGCCACTCACGACGGCGTCCGGGAACAGGGCAGGGTCCGCATCGGCCCGGAAGCCGGTCATGATCCAGGTGTGCGCGCCGCGCCAGGCGAGGAGGACCACGGGTGCGCCGGTTCCCTGGATCGCGATCGCGGCGCCATGCAGCGCGTCTGCGCGCGTCTCGTATGCCCGGACCTCGTAGCCCGGCACGCCGTACGCGGCGAGCGCCTCCGACATCGACGCCGGACCCCACCCCCCGTTGTGGCTGTCGTCGTACGACTCCCACTCGTAGACCCGAGCCGCCAGCTCTCGCTGGACGGCATCGGAGGTGTCAACGCGCCCGTGGAGTGCGAGGACCATCTGGACGCCTGCCGGTGCGCACCAGGTGTTCCGAAGCTCGTGGGCGAACACGGTTTCCGGATCTCGGGGGATCGTGACGTCAACCGCCTCGCGAGCGGGCGCCTGCCGCGGCGAGGAGGTCGGAGCCGGGGTGGCGTCCGGCTCGGGGGTGGGGGTCGGCGGCAGCGTGGCGCTGGCCGGAGGCGGCGTGACGATGAGCGTGGGCACAGATGAACGGACTGGAACGGGCCCGGCGATGAGCCGATCGACGCGATCCAGTACGTGCTGCCAGCGATCGCCGGCGCCGAGGGTGTCCGTCCAGATGGCCGCGGTCACCAGGACGGCGACGGCGATGCCGACGACCCCGACACGGCGCACGGCTCGGCGGCCGCGGCGGTCGCGATCGCGGGGGCGGGCCGGCATCCAGGGCTGGCCGTCGCGTGAGGGGGTCATTCCGGGCATGGTCCGTGTCTCGACGCGTGAGCGCCCAATGATGCAACGGTGGACGGGGGCGGGCCGGCCATCCGGCTGCACGCGTCGCCGTCTCGTGCGACCATCGGCCTACCTCGCACACCGTCCTGGAGACCTCCCGTGAGCCGCTTTGAGCCCAATCTGCGCATCCCCGGTCCCACCTCGCTCCCGCCGACCGTTCGCGAGGCAGGGGCGCGCCAGATGATCAACCACCGTGGGCCGGAGTTCGCGGCGATGCTCGCCCGGATCCAGGCCGGCATGCGGCCGTACTTCGGAACGACCGGCGAGGGTTCGCGAAGATCGCCGAGGTCTACGGGGCGAGCGTGGACCGGGTGAACGCCGAATGGGGCTACGCGGCCCGGCCGGACGAAGTCCGCGAGCGGCTCCGCGGCGGGGACTACCGGGCCGTCCTGCTGACCCACAACGAGACATCCACCGCGGTCATGAACCCGATCGCCGACCTCGCCGCCGCCGTCCGGGCGGAGGCCCCCGACGCGCTCATCCTCGTGGACAGCGTCTCGGCCCTGGGGGCCGTGCCGTTCGAGATGGATGCCTGGGGCTGCGACGTCGTGGTAACGGGCTCGCAGAAGGCGTGGATGGCCGCCCCGGGCCTGGCCATGGTCGCCGCCTCGGATCGCGCCTGGGCGGCGATGGAGACCGCCCGCATGCCGCGCTTCTACCTCGACCTCCGCAAGCACCGCGACAGCTCGCGCGGCGGCGAGACGCCGTGGACGCCGGCGATCGCCGTGGTCTACCAGGTGGACGAGGGCCTCCGGCTCATGGCGGCCGAGGGGGCCGAGAACGTTTTCGATCGCCACGAGACCTGCGCGGACGCCACGCAAGCCGGCCTGGGGGCACTCGGCTTCGAGCTGTTCGCGGATCCGCCGTCCCGCTCAAAGACGGTGACCGCGGCGCGGATCCCGGACGGCCTGGACTGGAAGGCGTTCAACGGCGAGGTCAAGCGCCGCGGGGTCGTCCTCGCCGGCGGGCAAGGCAAGCTCACCGGACAGGTCTTCCGGGTGGGCCACCTCGGGTCGGTGACGACGGACGAGATCCTCGGTGCGATCGCGACCCTCGAGGCCGTCTCGGTCTCGTTCGGACGAGCGGTGCAGGTCGGAGCCGGCGTCAGTGCCGCCCAGGTGGCCACGATCCGCGCCGCCACGGGACGCGCGGCGGCAAGAGTCGGGGCATGAGGGTCCTCGTCGCGGAAGCGCTCGCCCAGGAGGGCGTCGCCCGGCTCCGCGCGGTCCACGCGGTGGACGAGCGCCCCGGGCTGTCTGCCGCTGAGCTGCGGGCGATCATCGGCGAGTACGACGCGCTCGTCGTCCGCAGTCAGGTCCAGGTGGACGCGGCCCTGATCGCGGCCGGATCACGCCTCCAGGTCGTGGGACGGGCCGGGGTCGGCGTGGACAACGTGGACCTCGACGCCGCGACGCGGGCCGGGATCACCGTCGTCAATGCCCCGACCGGCAACACGATCGCGGCCGCCGAGCACACCATTGCCCTCCTGCTGGCCATCGCTCGCCGGATCGCCCCGGCTGATGCCTCGGTCCGGCGCGGCGAGTGGAAGCGGGCACAGTTCCAGGGTGTCGAGCTGCGCGGCCGGACGCTCGGCATCGTGGGCCTCGGCAAGATCGGGATGGCCATCGCGGACCGTGCCCGGGCCCTCGAGATGACGATCCTCGGCGTGGACCCGTACGTGACCACCGAGCAGGCGGCCCTCCACGGCGTGGACCTCGTGGACATGGACGCCCTCCTCGCCCGGTCTCACGCCATCACCGTGCACGTACCGCTGACGCGGGCGACGCGCGGGCTGATCGGGACAGCCGCCATCGCGAAGCTGAGGCGCGGCTCTTTCGTCCTGAATGTGGCGCGCGGTGGAATCGTGGATGAGGCCGCCGTCGCCGACGGCCTCCGATCCGGGCACCTCGGCGGGGCCGGCATCGACGTCTTCGATGCGGAGCCGCCCGTCGGCTCCCCGCTCCTCGACGCGCCGAACACGGTCCTGACGCCGCACCTGGGCGCCTCCACGGCCGAGGCCCAGGTCGCCGTGGCGGAGGAGGTCGCGGACCAGGTGCTCGAGGTCCTTGCCGGTCGGAGCGCCCGCTACGCCGTCAATGCGCCGCTGCTCGGCCCGGAGGCTGCAGCGGCAATCGGGCCGTACCTGCCGCTGGCCGAGATCCTCGGGCGGTTCTTCGCCCAGTTCGCCCGGGCTGGGGTGCGCACGCTGACGCTGGAGGTCGCCGGCGAGCCCGCCGACCACGACGCCGCACCGATCACCGCGGCCGTTCTTCGCGGCCTCCTCGAGGCGGTGACCACGGAACGCGTCAACCTGGTCAACGCCGGCCTCCTCGCAAAGGCGCGGGGAATCACCGTCGTGGAGCGAAAGACACCCGACGCCGGATCGTTCAGCGCCCTCGTCACGGTGTCCGGCGAGGTCGACGGACGGCACGTTGCAGTTGGCGGGACGGTGGCGAACGGTGAGCCGCGGCTCGTTCGCCTCAACGACTACCGCCTGGACATGGCGCCGTCTGACGTGATGCTCATCACCCATCACCGCGATCGGCCCGGGACGATCGGCCGGATCGGCGGCACGCTCGGGGCGGCCGACGTCAACATCAGCGCCATGCATCTCGCCCGGTCGGCGCCCCGCGAGGACGCGCTGATGATCCTCGCCCTGGACGACGACGTACCGGACGAGGTTGCCCGGGCGATCATGGATCACGAGGCCCTCATCGACCTCTGGACGATTCGACTGGGCGGCGACCGCTGAACGAGCCAGCGCAATCCCGCCGCCCGGCGTCCGGCGGCGTCGCGGCCCGAAACCTTGTCCCGCCCGGCCTCGACGCCACGGTGGTCCTGGTCCGCCACGGCGAGTCAACCTGGATCCCGGAGGGCCGCTTCCAGGGACAGGGCGATCCCCCGCTCTCCCCGATCGGGCGACGCCAGGCAGCCCTGGCAGCGGACCGGCTGGCGCGGTCAACGCGGTCGCCGGCCCTGCCGGTAATGGCGACGCTCATCGGGGCGAGCCTTGCAGGCCCGGACGGCTCCGGCACCGCCGTGCCACGCCGGGCGGATCCCGGCTTCCTGGAGATCGGCCAGGGCGACTGGGAAGGCCTGCCCACGGCCGAGGTCCTTGCTCGCTGGCCGGAGGTCATCGCCGGCTGGCGACTCGACCCGCTCCGCTGGTGGGCTCCCGGCGGCGAATCGCTCCCCGAGGTTGACGCGCGGGTTCGGGCGGCGCTCGTCCGGTTGCTGGACGCGCTCGGCGGTCAGGGTGCCGAGGCCGCGCGCCCGGATCCCGGCCCACGGTCCCACGTCCTCGGCTACGGCGACCCCGGTTCGAGCGCCCCATGGTCCATCGTCGTCGGTCACGACGGCGCCTCCAAGATCGCGCTCCTCGCCCTGCTGGACCTCCCGCTCGAGCGCTTCTGGTCGTTCCCGTTCGCGCTGGCCGGTATCTCCGTCGTCGAGATCCGGGCGGGGCGCCCGCGCCTGCGCGCCCACAACCTCGTCGACCACCTCGCTCCGCTCGAATCGGAGTCAGGCATCCCGGGACCGCCGGACCGGGGCCGGACCGGCGCACTCTAGGTTCGCGGTCTCGGCATCAAGTCGCGCTGACAGCCGTGGTGACGCCCCGGCCCGACTACTTCCCGCGGCGCCGCGGCCTTCGCCAGCCACTCCCCAGGCCACCGCGAAGCCCCAGCCGGAGGAGGGCCAGCCGGAGCCGTCGATGGGCCTCGGCGACCGCCCGAAGGCGATCGGGATCCAGATCCCGACGTCCATAGGCGATCTCCACCTTGGCGTGGGCGACGGTCCGCAGCTCGGGGCGAACCAGCGGCATCGCATCGCCGAGGGCACCGGCGTACTCGTAGACGGTCTGCGAGGCGCGCGGGCCCAGGCCGAAGCGCGCGGCGAGCCTGCCGATGGACCCCCATGCCGTGGTGGGATGAATCGGTCGCGGCCCGCGCCGCCAGGCGATGAATCCGAGGGCGACCACTCCGACAACCAGGAGGGCGCCGATTGCGATGAACGGCCCCGCCAATGAGCCGCCGGTCGTCCCGCCTCCGGGTCCTGTGGTGCCCGGAGATCGGCTCGGTTCCGTGCCCTCGCTGAACCCCGGCCGGTCTGTCACCAGGTTGAAGGACGGCCGTGGCGTCGGCGATGCCGGGGCGCCCGACGGCAGCGGCGCCAACTCGGCCACGTCACCGCCCGTGGGATCGAAGTCGACCCAGCCGTAGCCCGGGAAGAAGACCTCCACCCAGGCGTGGGCGGCCGAGTTGCGGACGACCTCGGTGCCGTCGCCTCCACGCTCCCCCGGCAGGTAGCCCTGCGCCAGGCGGGTGGGGATGCCGGCCCCCCGAAGCAGGATTGCCATCGTGCTCGCGTAGTACTGGCAGTAGCCCGCCCGGATCCGGGCGAAGCACTCCACGCTGGACAGGCCCTCGCACTTCGCCTGCGCCTCGGCCTGGACATCCGTGTCATAGCTGAAGTTGTCGGGGTCCCGCAGATAGTCCTGCATCGTCAGGGCGAGGTCGTACGGGTTGTCCGCCGGGCTCAGCGCCCGGATCTCCCGAAGCAGGGCCAGGGCCTCGGGGCCGATGGAATCGGCGGGAACGGGCATGTAGAGGCGCCGGACATCGGCGTCGTACTCGCGACTCGCGACGCGGAGGCGGTTCGCGGTGATCCCACCCGGCACGTCGCCGTAGACCGGCACGAGGGCGGTCACGGTGTAGGCATCCGCGCCCGGCGCCTCGACGGCCGCGAACCAGCGTCCCGGACCGGTTGCCCGGACCGTGGCCGCCTGGTTGATCCGTCGAATCGTCGCCGGACTCACGACGAGGCTGGAGGTGAAGGTGTCCGGCATGACCTCCACGCTGACCTCGCGCCGGCCCGGCTGAACCGTGCCGTCATCCTCGAGGCCGGTGAGCAGGTCCTCGCCGGCACCGCGATCCACCGCTGCCGTGGCGCCCCAGCTCCATGCGATGAACTCGAAGTCGGCGTAGCTGGCGACCCGCCAGTAGAAGGACTCGGTCTCGGTCACCGCCAGTTTCGCCCGGAACGCGACATCGTCGTTGGACGACCAGAACCCGATGATCGCCGAGTTCTCACCGAAGGCCACGAGGCCCGGGTTGCGTGAGGCACCGCCCAGCGGGACGTAGCGCTGGAGCCACTGCGAGAGGCTCACCAGGCTCCCCGGCAGGTCTCGCCAGAGGCCCTGGAGCGGCGCAGAGGAGGCCGTGGCCGTCAGGAGGAGTGACCCGAGGACGGCAGCGCTGATGAAGATCGCCCCGCCCCTGAGGTGGAGGCTGGTCACGATCGCCGGATCGCCAATTCGACGACGCAGCCAGGTCACGCGCTCGTCAAACGCGTGCGAGCGGGTCAGGAGGACGAGCGCGGCCAGCGAGAAGAGGACCATCAGCTCCAGCTGGTCGTTCTGGGTCAGGGCCATGTTCCCGAGCAGGAGGAGGCCGGTCACGATGACCGCGTCGAGGGCTCGCCGATGACCGAACACGGTGTAGGCCGCAAACTGGCCGGCGGCCCAGACGATGGCGCCCAGGGCGATGAAGTAGTGCCCGTACTCGCGCGTGACCGGCCGACCCTCCCATCCGAGCTCCAGCCAGACCCGGTACACGACCTCAGCCGATTCGCGATAGCGGGCAGCGAGCGCGGCCGGCGTCCAGCCGGTGACGGTTTCGCCGAGGACGATCCCCCCGGCGAGGATCGGCAGGAGGAGCGCGGCGAAGGCCACGCCGAGCAGATGGGTCGTCCAGCGGCCCCAGCCCAGCTTTGGCCCGGCGAACCCCACGACGACCCCCGCGAGGCCGATCATCGGCAGGAAGTCCGTGAGCGAGCCGACGCCGCGGACCCACTGGGCATCGTCGATGGACGAGCCAAGGGCCATCGTCAGCACGGCGACGCCGACCAGTGTCAGCCAGCCCTCGACCGGCCCGGCGAGGAGCCGGCGGACGCCGGTCGCGTCCGTCGCGAAGGTCCCGGTCGTGGCGGTTGTCGCGGTCATCCGGCCAGGGCCTCCCTGAGCGGCCGGACGGGCACAACCGTGTGGACCGCCACGTCGAACTCGGACAGGGCGTGGCGGAGGGCCCGCTCACGCTTCGCGCGGGCGGATTCGGCGGCCGCGTCGGCCGGCTCGGGCGGCAGCCCCAGGTTACGGAGCTCCTCATCCCGGGCATGGCGTTCGAATGCCGCGACATCGAAGCTCACGACTACGCACCCGACGCCGCGCGCCCGGAGCGCGGAAAGCGGGCGGACCCAGTCCCGATCGAGGGACGGCGTGATGACCACGGCCGTCATGCCCCGGCGGATCCGCGGAACGGTCGCAACGAGGGCCTCCGACAGGGGGGAGCCCGCGTCGCCGTCCACCGCGGCGAGGAGCTGCATGATCTTGAGGTGCTGGCGACCGCCCCGGTCCGGCGGCAGCTGGGCGAGGCGGTGGGCGTTGACGGTCAGGCCGACCGCCCGGTTCTCCTGGATCGCCCTGTCCGCAATCGAGGCAGCGGCCCGGATCGCAACCTCGACGGTTGATTCGTCGCCGCGGCCCACGTGGGCGGAGCGCTCCAGGTCCAGCACGATCCACGCGTCCGCCGTCTGCTCGAGTTCGAACTCCTTGACCTGGATCTCCCCGTGTCGGGCCGTGGACTTCCAGTGGATCCGGTTGAACGCATCGCCCGGAGCCCACGGCCGGACGGTCGTCGCAAGCGGCGAGGCCTGGAGGGTCCGTTCCGGCATCGCATGGCTCCCGTCAACACTCGCGGCCGGCAGTCGCCACAGCGGCAGCGCTTCGATCCGGGGATAGACCACCACCGTCACCCCGGTCCCGACGGCCGCCGATGACTCGAAGAACCCAAACGGATCACCGGTCCGGATCTGGAGCGGCTCGACGCGGAAGTGGCCGCGGCGGGTCAGCGGTGTCCGGACGAGCCACGACCGTTCCGAGTGCGCACCTAGCGAGAGCGCCCGGCCAGGCAGCCCGGCGGGGAGCGAGGTCGGGTTGTGGACTTCCAGCCAGAATTTGGGGACGCGGCTCGTATTGCGAAGGGTGTACGTGACCCGCAACCGATCGCCGACATGGCCGGACAGCTGGTTGACCGCGTAGCCGGCTTCGAGGTCGGACAGGCCGAGGCGGGTCAGGACGTACGAACCGCCGACGACAAGGATGGCCAGGTAGACCAGGTAGAACAGGAACGGCAACCCGGTCGAGAAGGCGGCCACGATCAGGGTCGACCCGATGATCAGGAGCTGAAGCCGGCGCAGCATCCCGGTTGCCTCGCGCTCGCCCGGCGGCCGCTCAGGCCTCGGAGGCTCTGGTTCGGGCGGCGACCTCGCGCAGCCCGCCGGCGGGCCCGCCGGATCCTGTCGGCGTGACTCCCTCGATCGGTGTGGTTTCGAGCAGCTCGGCCACGACCTGGCCGGCATGGATGTCGTGGATGGTCGAGCTCGTCTTGATGATCAGGCGATGGGCGAGGGCGGGTTCGGCCAGGGTCTTCACGTCATCCGGCAGGACGTAGTTGCGCCCGAGCAGGCCGGCGAGCGCCTGGCCGGCTCTATAGAGGGCGATCGAGCCACGCGGCGACGCGCCGAGA
>JACVXW010000125.1 GCA_015661135.1 Chloroflexota bacterium | reverse complement strand
CGGATCCCGGAAGGCTTCCGATCCTCCGCCCACTCGGGCTCGACGCCGTTTGCCAGCCTGACCAACCCGGATCGGAACATGTACGGGATCCTGTTCCACCCCGAGGTGGTGCATACGCCGCGGGGCCGCGATGTGCTCCGCAACTTCGTCGTCGGCATCGCCGGCGCCCGCGCCACCTGGACGCCGGCCAACTTCATCGATTCGACCGTCGCCGAGATCCGGACCCGCGTTGACGACCATGCGCGCGCCGTGGGCTCGGACGGCCTCGTCATCTGCGCGCTGTCGGGCGGCGTGGACTCGGCGGTCGCCGCCGCGCTCGTCCACCGCGCGGTGGGGGATCGGCTGACCTGCATCTACGTGGACCACGGGCTGATGCGCAAGAAGGAGTCGGAGCTCCTCCGGGCGACCTTCGCCCAGAACCTCGGCATGAACCTGGTCATGGTGGACGCGCGCGAGCGCTTCCTCGCCCGCCTGGCCGGCGTCATCGATCCCGAGCAGAAGCGGAAGATCATCGGCGACGAGTTCATCCGGGTCTTTGAGGAAGAGGCGGGGAAGCTCGGCCGCATCGACTTCCTGACCCAGGGCACGCTCTACCCGGACGTCATCGAGAGCGCAACCAGCGAGACCAAGACCGCCCAGAAGATCAAGACCCACCACAACGTGGGCGGCCTGCCGGCCGATCTCCGGTTCAAGCTGATCGAGCCGCTTCGGTACCTGTTCAAGGACGAGGTCCGCCTCGTCGGGGCGGCGCTCGGCCTGCCTGACGCGATGGTCCAGCGCCAGCCGTTCCCCGGCCCGGGGCTGGCCATCCGGATCATCGGCGAGGTGACCAAGGAGCGGCTGGACACGCTCCGCGACGCCGACTGGATCGTGATCGACGAGATCAAGGCCGCCGGGCTGTACCGCAGCGTCTGGCAGTCCTTCGCGATCCTCACGCCGATCAACAGCGTGGGCGTCATGGGCGACGGCCGGACCTACGCGAACGTGGTCGCGATCCGGGCGGTGACTTCCGAGGACGGCATGACCGCCGACTGGGCGAAGCTCCCGTACGACGTCCTCGGCAAGATCTCGTCGCGGATCGTGAACGAGGTTCCGGGCGTGAACCGTGTTGTCTACGACATCTCGTCCAAACCGCCGGCGACGATCGAGTGGGAGTAGGCGCGGCGACTCTCAGCCCCCGCCGGCGGTAAGTCGCGCGACCAGGGCCTCGCGACCGGGGAGCTGGCCGGCCGCGACGAACCGGCGGAGGTGCTCGCCGGAACGCGGTTCCACCGCCAGCGCAGAGCGGTAGAGCCGCCGGCCTCGCTCCTCGTCGCCGGCATCGAAGACTGCCAGAGCCTGCCAGAGCCGGATCATGTCGTCGTCCGGGGCAAGGGCCGCGGCTTGCTCGGCAAGAGCGGCCGCGGCGGTCACCTCGCCGACGGCGAGCGCCTCGATTGCCTCGTCCAGCCGCTCATAGCCACGATCGAGCGAGAGGAGCCGCTCGAGCTCGTCCAGGGGGGCTCGCGAATCATCCACTCGGAGGTCGAAGCGAATGTCCCACGGCTTCGCGTCGGGTCTTCCCGGCACGACCATGAGGGCCGCCGACTGCCGACCGCGGACGTCGCCGCCCTCCGCCTCGGCGGCCCGGAGCGCCGCGACCAGCCGGTCCGCGAGATCCCCGGCCGCCGCCTCGTACGCTGCAAGCATCGCCGGCCAGACCGTGGCCCGCTCCATCATGTTGGCCTGGACGCTCACCCCGCGGCCGGCCAGGTGTCCCGCCGCGGCCACGCAGTCGGCACCGGTGTGCGCCGCGGTCCGGCCCCATGCGTCAACCATCCCGACCTGTCGGACGCCCGGATCCTTGTCCGCCGCCAGGAGCTCCGCCAGTGCCGCCGCAGGAGTCGCGCCGCCGGCGAGGAGCTCGATTCCGGCGAACCCGTAGCGGGTGTCCACGAAGGACTGTGTCGCGATTGCCCCCACGCCCGGCCGGACCCACGGGACCATGGCGCCTACGGCCAGCCACCGAGTCTGCACGGCAACGCCGAGCTCGCCGGTCTTCTCGTCAAGGGCTGCGATTGAGTAGGTCATCGCCGGAGAGAGTGCCGGGCGCTGGGCGGAATCACAAGTCACGGGGTGACGAAGGGACTATTCCCCGCGGCCGCGCCCGCGCTACAGTTTCGGCATCATGGCGCAACCTTCCGGGGGAGGCCCGATGTCCGATCCGGCCACGATCTGTCCGTGGTGCTCGGCCGAACTGCCCGGCCCCGGACTTGAGCGGTGTCCGTCGTGCGGGGCGGGCCTCATCGGCCCGGACGCGGCCGAGGTCCCGGGCGTCACGCGCGTGGACCATGAAGCGATCCTCAACTCGAGGTCGCCGGCTCAGCGCTCGCGCGGCCTGATGGGCTGGCTGTCGGGCGAATACCAGTCGGAAAAGCCGCCCGAGGCCGTCGAGTCCTATGCGCCACCGGCGGAGGATGTCCGGCGCGAAATGCTGCGGCTCGAGCTGGTAGCTCTGGAAGCCGAAGTGCTCGCACGCCAGGCCGAAGCCGCCGCGCTGGCCGCGGACGCCGGCGAGACCCCGCCGGTCCCGAACGACTCCTTGGACGACTCCGTCGACGACACGGACGACGACGCAACGGACACGACCGACGGAGGCCCAAATGAAGCCCCCGACGCACCGGTGACGCCCGCCGCCGGCTGAACACGCGGCGCCGGATATCCTCCGGCCATGCCCGACCGACTCCCATCTCCCGGCCCGTCGTTCCTCAAGGAGCAGGAGTTTCGGGTCGGGGAGGCGATCCTCCGGGCCGGGATGAGCCGGCCCACCACCGGACCGGACGACTGGTGGTTGGCCGTCCTGTGGGTCCGCGATGACGAGGGGATCGTGTCCTTCCGCGACGTCGCGCCGGTCGCCGGCCCGCCACCGGAACCGCCGCTGGCCCGGCTTGGGCCGGCCATCGCCGGCGCCCTGTCTGGCATGATCCTCGAGGACGCGGGCCGCCTCGCCATCCGGCTCGGTCCCGTCGTCCCGCCCGACGATCCTGACCGGCCCTGGCAGTCCCCGCTCGCAATCCGGGCAGGGTTTCGCTGGGAGCCGGCTCGCGCCGCGACGATGCGACCCAACGCGCTGGCGACGGAGGTGCTGACCGCGTTCCGGCGCTCCGTTGAGGGGCTCGGCGGCCGAAGAGGCGGCGCGGGGTAGACTTGCCGCAGATGCATGACGATGACGGACCGTCCCGGCCAGACTTCAACGCCCCACGTCAAGCGGGCGGGCGAGGCGGTCCCGGTGGCCGCGCACGAGCCGGCACGCCCGGCCAGGGTGCCCCCGGACCGCGTATCTGGATCTTCACTTCGCTGCTCGCGTTTGCGTTCCTCTTCGGGACCGGAGTACTCGAGTTCTGGACGGATGTCGTCTGGTACCGAAGCGTCGGCTTCGACGGCGTGTTCTGGACGAGGCTCACCGCGGGAGCGGGCCTGTTTGTGGGCGTGGCGGCCCTCGCCCTGGTCATCTTCCTCGGCAACCTCTGGCTGGCCCGACGTCTTGCCCCACCGCCGACCGGCGTCCCGGGTTCGTTCCGAGACCTGCTCGAGCGCCTGAACGAAGCCTCCACGGCCCTGGGCCGCGACCCACGCGACCGCGACCCGCGGGAGCCCGCGCCGCGGCCGGTGGCGGTTGGGCCGGAATCCATCCCCGACCTCACCCCGACCGCGACGGTCGTCCTCGCCGTCCTCGCGGTGTTCGGCGCCCTGTTGATCGGCACGGCCGCCGGATCCGCCTGGCAGACCGTGCTGCTGTGGGTCAATCGCGTGCCGTTCGCTGCCGCGGGCGGCGCGCCGGTCCTGGACCCGGTCTTCGGGCGGGATGTCTCGTGGTTCCTGTTCGACCTGCCGTTCCTGCGGACCGTCCAGTCGATCTTCAACGCCCTCGTCGTCGGTGGCCTGATCGTCGCCTTCGGTCGGTATCTGGCGGGCGCTCCGCAGACCGGGCTGTCATTCCCGACCTCCGTGCGGGTGCACCTTGCCGTGCTGGCCGGGCTGTACCTTCTGTCGGTTGCATTCGGCTATCAGCTGGACAAGTTCGAGCTGGTCTACTCGGATCGCGGCGTTGCAACCGGCGTCAGCTTCACGGACCAGAACGCCCAGTTCTTTGCCTACGACCTGTTGACCGCGTTGTCGGCGTTCGCCGCGGCGTTCCTCGTCGGCGGCGCGTTCACCCGCTGGACCTGGCCGCTGGGCGCGACCGTCGTCGTCTGGCTGCTCGCATCGCTGATCGTCGGCCGGTTGTACCCGGAGGCGATCCAGCGCTTTACCGTCGACCCCAACCGGCTCCAGCAGGAGGAGCCGTACATCGCCAACAACATCGCCATGACGCGCCTTGCCTACAACATCGCCGGCTGGGAGGAGCGTCGCTACCAGGGCGATCAGGCGCTGACCCAGGCCCAGGTGGACGCGGAGTCCGCCACCTTCGCGAATGCCCGATTGTGGGATTACCGGCCGCTCGGCGACACGCTGGACCAGCTCCAGACCGTCCCCGCCAGGTCATGCTGTCCGCGCGCGAACTCAACCTCGCCGCCAACGATCAGGCCCGGGGGTGGGTGAACCAGCGGATCATCTACACCCACGGCATCGGGATCGCGATGGTCCCCGTGAACGAGGTCACGAGCGAGGGCCAGCCCGTCCTCCTCGTCAAGAATCTCCCGCCCGTGTCCAGCGCCGGCGCCCCACCGGTGACCGAGCCGCGGATCTACTTCGGCGAAGCCCCGTCGGAGTACGTCATCGTCCGGGCGCAGCAGGATGAGTTCGACTTCCCGAAGGGTGACAGCGAGGCCGGGGGCGAGGACGCGGAGAAGACCCGCTGGAGCGGGGACACCGGGATCCGGCTCGACACCACGCTGTCGCGGCTCCTGTTCGCGCTCCGGTTCCGCGACCTGGACATGCTCATCAGCACCCAGGTGACGGCCGACAGCCAGTTGCTGATGCATCGGACCCTGGGCGAGCGGCTTCGGCTCATCGCGCCGTTCCTGGCCTACGACAAGGACCCGTACGTCGTTGTCACCGAGGCGGGGCGCCTCGTGTACATCCAGGACGCCTTCACGACGAGCAACCGATTCCCGAACGCCGAGTACCTCGACCCCACGGGAATCGGTGCCAGCGGGATCCAGATGGGCCCGTTCAACTACATCCGGAACAGCGTGAAGGTCGTCATGGACGCTTACGACGGCACGATGACCTTCTACGTCGCCGACCCGTCCGACCCAATCATCCGGGCCTGGAAAGGGGTATTCCCGGACCTGTTCAGGCCGATCGCCGACCTGCCCGATGACCTGCGCGCCCACCTCCGGGTACCCGAGGACCTGTTCAACATCCAGACCGAGATGTTCGGGCGGTACCACGTCACGAACCCCGAGACGTTCTTCAGCGAAAACGACCGCTGGACGGTGCCGCGCGGCAAGACCAACGACCAGAGTCTGCCGTCCGAGGCGTACTACGTGATCATGCGGATGCCCGGCGAGGCCGAGCCCGAGTTCCTCCTGCTCCAGCCGATGGTGCCGACCAGCCGACCGAACATGATTGCCTGGATCGCGGCCCGCAACGACGTGGCGAACTACGGCGGCGTCCGGGTCTACCGATTCCCGACCGATACGTCGGTCTTCGGACCGGCCCAGATCGAAGCCCGGATCGACCAGGATCCCACGATCAGCGCCCAGATCACCCTCTGGAACCAGTCCGGCAGCAAGGTCGTCCGGGGCAATCTCATCGTCGTGCCGATCGGTGACACCATCATCTACCTCCAGCCGGTCTACCTCCAGTCCACCTCGGCGTCGTTCCCGGAGTTCCAGCGGATCGTTGTCGCGTCGCCAACCTCGGTCGTCTGGGCGCGCACGCTCAGCGAGGCCCTGGGGCTCATCCTGGACGGCTCGGGCCCAGGCCCGACCCCGACGCCAGGCCCATCGACCGGGCCTACGCCGTCCCCCGGGCCCACGCCCGGCACGGACCTGCCGTCTGACGTCGCCGGCCTGATCGCGTATGCGAATGCCCACTTCGAGCGCCGCCCGTGATGACGCGGCAGCCCGTGATGTCGTGGGCGGCATCGGTCGGCGCTTCCGCGCTGGCAACGCTCAACCGGCCTGGCTGGTGGGTCATGGCCCTTGCCGGGTTCCTCGTCCGGGGCGGCCTCGTCGTCATCCTCCTTCCGATCGTCCGTCTGCCGACGACCGCCGGTCTCGCCCACGACTTCGGACCCATCGTCGTCGGGTTCGTCTTCAACGGTCCCTCGGCGGCGTCCCTCGTCCTCGTCGGGACCGTGGCGGCGGCAGTGTTCGCCTGGTTCGTGCTCGGCGGCGTGGTCGGCGGCCGCCTTGACCTGGAGCTCGTTCGCGAAGCCGCCGCGGACGAGGACCTCGAAGGTCTGCATCCGCCGATCGCCGGCGGGCCGGCCGGAGCGTTCTTCGCTCGCGTGATCGCGCATGGCCCCACGTTTGCCGTGGTGGCCGTGGGCGCCGTCCGGCTCGTGGACGCCGTCTACCAGGAACTGGTGCGTCCCGGAGACGCGGTCCTTCCGATCGCCGTTCGCGTGCTCCTCCGCATTCCCGAGATTGTCGGGCTGCTGGTCGGGACTTGGCTCCTGGGCGAAGCGGTCGGCGGGCTCGCCGTTCGACACCTTGCCTGGGGCGCGGGCCTGCCACGCTCGCTCGCGCGCGGCGTCCGAGCCGTGCTCCGGCCCCCGGCGCTGGCGCTGCTCCTCGTCACGAACGCCGTGCTCGGGGCTGTCATCCTGGCGGTGGCCGGGGTGATCGGGATCGGCTGGGATCACCTCCGCCTGGTCCTTGCCGACGGCGGCTCCGCCGGGGAGGTCCGGCTGGCCCTCCTCGTGTTTGCCCTTACCTGGGCGGCCGGTCTCTGGCTTCTCGCCCTGGCCGTGGCATGGCGGGCCACGGCGTGGACATTCGAGGTTGCCCGGATCCTGGGAGCCGAGGCGTCGCCCGACCCGGCCGGTGGGCCTGGACCGGAGGAAGCGGGGGCTATCGCCGAGCGTTCGATTCTGGCACCCTGAGCCGTGGCGGCCCCGGCTGGGCCGATGCAGGGGAGGCGAGATGCCCGGGATCGTTCCGTGTCCGAACTGTGGGCGACCCGTGCCCGGTGGCTCGGCAGCGTGCGATGCCTGCGGTGCGCCCGTGACGCCAGCCGTTGTGGCGCCAGCCGTTGCCCCGCCGGTCGAGACCATGGCCGATGCGGGGACGGGCGACGCCGGGGTGGCCGACGCCGGAGTGGCCGACGCCGAGCCCCCGGCCTCCGCGAGTCTCCGGCAGGGCGACGATTGGCTCGATGCCGCCGCTGCCGCCGACGGCCTCGCGTCGGGAGGCATCTTGCCCGGCGCCTACCTGGCGCCGAGCAGCGTGCACCGACCACGAGCCGACCTCTCCTCGGCCCGCGGCCTGGATTCCGCCAGCGGCGCCGACCCCGCCTGCCGAGCCGCCCGGGACGCCGGTCGGGTCCACGACGACGCCGGGTAAGGCCTCGATCCTCGCCGGGCCTGGATGGGTACTTCAGCAAATGGGGCCTCGCCATCGGCCACCTCCCGATCTTCGTCGTGCTCGTGCTGCTGGCGTCACTGGCGATCCTCCCGAACAGGATCGCGCCGTGGGTACGCACCGGGGTCGGCGGCATGGTCGCGGGCGGGATCCTGTTCGGTCTCGTCTGGCCCTTTCTTGAGGGAGGCGGACAACAGGTCGGCTCAGTCCTTGCGGCAATCGGAGCCTTCCTTCTGATGGCCGGCGGCGTGATCGCCGTTGCCCCAGGCCGGCGGGCGAAGTCAGCGGACCGGCCCTGAGCGTCACGCCCTGTGCGGCCGCCGCGTCCGAGCCCTCGGGCAGGCGGCCCTGCAGGCGGCCGGAAAGCCCCTGCTACACTGCCCCGCGATCAATGCGGACCCGCTCCCGATGATCGCGCCTGTCCACGGAGGCCTCCGCCCGGCGAATGGAACAGATCCTCGGCACGATCGGCGACGCGATCGGCTCGGTGCTCGGCAACCCGGTCCTGCAACTCGGGTTCCGCCTGTTCACGATCTACTGGGTCCTCCTCTGGCTCGCCGCCGCCTACTGGGCGTTCCGGGACATGGCGCTCCGGACCGAGAACCCGATCGCCCCGTACCTCGCGTCGACGCTCATCGTCGTCTTCACGCCGGTGCTCTTCCCGTTCGCGATCTTCGTCTACCGAGTCGTCCGCCCCCAGGAGCGGATCGGCGAGATCTATGAGCGCAACCTTGCCGAGGAGGCGATGCTCGCCGAGATCGAATCGATCCGCCACTGCCCATCGTGTGATCGGCGGGTCGAGAGTGAGTGGATCATTTGCCCCTCGTGCCGGACGCGGCTCAACCGGGTCTGCCCGAACTG
>JACVXW010000020.1 GCA_015661135.1 Chloroflexota bacterium | reverse complement strand
GACAGGTTCCCGTCGGCGCCCTTGAGGATGCCCGCCTTGCGTGCCCAGTCATTCAGCGAGCTCGTCAGGGCGGCCCGGAAGCCCGTGACGTGCGTGCCGCCGTCGACCGTGTTGATGTTGTTCGCGAACGCGAGGACGTTCTCGGTATACGTGTCGTTGTACTGGAGCGCGACCTCGACCGCGGTGGAGCCCTCTCGCCGCTCGACGTAGATCGGGCGGCTGTGGAGCGCCTCCTTGTTGCGGTTCAGGTGGCGCACGAACGACTGCAGCCCGCCCTCGAAGTAGAAGGACCGTTCGCGGTCGGCCCGCTCGTCAATGAGGGTGATCCAGACGCCCTTGGTGAGGTAGGCAGATTCCCGGAGACGCTGGCTCACAGTGTCGAACGAGTAGTCGATCGACTCGAACATCTCGGGGTCGGCGTGGAAGATCGTCCGCGTCCCGTGGCGCGATCCCTGCGGCCCCACCTTGGTGACCGGCGTGGTGGGCTTGCCGCGCTTGTACTCTTGGGCCCAGATGAACCCGTCCCGGGCCGTTTCGACGCGCAGGAAGTCGGACAGGGCGTTGACCACACTCACGCCGACGCCGTGCAGACCGCCCGATACCTTGTAGCCACCGCCACCGAACTTGCCACCCGCGTGGAGGACGGTATGCACCACTTCGAGGGCGTCCTTGCCCGTTGCGTGCTTGCCGACCGGCACGCCTCGGCCGTCGTCCACGACTTCGACCGAGCCGTCGGTGCGGATCGTGACCCGAACCGTGGTCGCGTGGCCGGCCATCGCCTCGTCGATCGAGTTGTCGACCACCTCCCAGACGAGATGGTGCAGGCCGCGCACGTCGGTCGACCCGATGTACATGCCGGGGCGGCGCCGGACGGCCTCCAGGCCCTCGAGTACCTGGATGCTGGCAGCGGTGTAGTCGGCAGCCGCGGCCTTGCGCCGCGCCGTCGACTTCCCGGCAGTGGTGCCGGGGTCTGCCGCCCGCTTGGGTTCGGTCACGCGTGTCCTCCGATCAGGCGCTCGTACAGGCGCCCGAGCTCTTCGTCGCTGTAGAACTCGATGACGATCCGGCCACCGCGCCGCGAGCGCGCCAGCCGGACCTTGGTTCCCAGCGCCCGCCGGAGATCCTCCTCGACGCGCTCCAGCTCCGGGTCGGTTGCCCGGGGCGCGATCGTCGCGCCGATGGGCCGCGGCTCGCGAAGGCGCCGCACCAGCTCCTCTGTCTGCCGGACCGACAGGTCCTGCTCGACCACGGTCGGCAGGACCTTCGCCTGCAACTCGATGGGCAGCCCGCCGATCGCGCGGCCGTGGCCCTCGGTGATGGTTCCTTCGGCGACGGCCGCCTGGACGCCCGGGTGCAACTGCAGCAGGCGGAGCGTGTTTGCGACGGTGGAGCGCGCTCGTCCGACGCGTTCGGCGAGGTGCTCATGGGTGAACCCGAACTCATCGATGAGTTGCTGATAGGCGCGGGCCGACTCGAGAGGATCCAGGTCCTCTCGCTGGAGGTTCTCGACGAGGGCGAGTTCCAGCTGCTCGCGATCGGCAAGCTGGCGGACCACGGCCGGGATTCGTTCCAGACCGGCGAGCCGGGCGGCGCGCACTCGTCGTTCACCGGCCACGAGCTGGTAGCCGTCCAGGACCTCGGTAACAAGGATCGGCTGAATTACGCCGTGCTCACGAATGCTCGCCGCGAGCGTGGCCAGAGCATCCGAATCCATGCGCAGGCGCGGTTGCCTCGGGTTCTCGCGAATTCGTTCCAGCGGGATCTCGATAGATCCGCCTCCCTGCGGCGACCGTTGGGGAATCAGGGCCGCGAGACCCCGACCCAGGCCGAGCGGTCGATTGATGGCGCTCATCAGGCCACCAGTGCGCCGAGAGCGGTATCCGGGACGGTGTCTAGGGCCGTGGCCGTGGCCGCCGAATGCATGACGCTTCGCCGCCTGAACTCGTCCGCCAGGGTTCGATACGCGACCGCGCCCGGGGACGCCGGCGCATAGGCGTGGATCGGCAGGCCGTGGCTGGGTGCTTCGGAGAGCCGAACGCTCCGCGGAATCACCGTGGCAAAGACGCGATCCATGAGGTGGGCCCTGACCTCTGCAGCCACCTGGGACGAGAGGTTGGTCCGCCCGTCGTACATCGTCAGCACGGCGCCTTCGATCTCCAGGCGTGGATTGAGGTGGTCCCGGACCAGGTTGATCGTGGCGAGGAGTTGCGACAGGCCCTCGAGGGCGTAGTACTCGCACTGGATCGGGATGAGCGTCGAGTCGGCAGCGGTGAGGGCGTTCACCGTGAGCAACCCGAGCGACGGCGGGCAATCGATGATCACGTAGTCGTAGCGATCGACGAGCGGGGCCAGCAGGCGTCCCAGGCGCCGCTCGCGCTGCTCGAGCGGCGCCAGCTCAACCTCGGCACCGGCGAGCGCAATCGAGGAAGGCACCACCTCGAGCCCCGGGACCGCTGTCGACCGGACGAGCGTCTCGAGCGCCTCGGAGTCCACGATCGCGGAGTAGACGGAAGCACCGCTGCTGCGGTCGATCCCCAGGCCGCTCGTCGCGTTGCCCTGGGGATCAAGATCGATGATCAGGACGCGGGCGCCCGCCAAGGCGAGATAACTGGAGAGATTGACAACCGTGGTGGTCTTGCCGACGCCGCCCTTCTGGTTTGCACAGGCGATGGTGCGGCCCACCTAGGTCCCCGACAGATGATGGTTCACAGGTTCGGATTCTACCATTGCAGCCCTTCGCGACCGGTTCGCGCGAGGTGCGGCGGATCATCACGATGCCGCGCGACGCGCCTCTTCCGAACGCCCCGCCCGAGCGTCTCATACGGCGCTTGGTCAGCGCTCATCTCGCGCTTATCTGCCCATCCACTCTCCGACGTGGAACTGTTTCACGTGAAACACCCCGGACCGCCGACGACCGCCTGCAGACCACCGCACACCGACCGCCGAACGGATCGCCCGCTCGCCCCGAGGAGGGCGTGGCCCGCCTGCCACTGCCGCGCCGGCCTGATCGTTGCTCCCCACGGGGACCCGTGGGATACTTCGCGACGACGTCTCGGCCGGATCGAAGGTCACCTGGATCCTGGCCGGCGACGCTCGCCCCTCCCGCCACCCGAGGGTCACGTCGCTCAGATGCGCCTGCTACTCGCCGCGGTCGCAGCGACGGCCGCCGCGCTCGTGGAGCTCAGTCTCGTGCCGCATCTCGGCGTGGCCGGGGCGTACCCGCACCCTGTGCTCGTGTTTGGTGTGATCTGGACGATCACGATTGGCTTCGAGAGCGGGCTGGCGTGGGCATTCGCGGGCGGGCTCGTGCTCGACAGCCTCGCGTCCCGGCCGATGGGTGTGTCCGCATTCGCGCTGCTCCTGTCCCTCGGGGGCGCGAGTCTGATCGGGCGCTGGTTCGTTCGGATCCGTCCGTTCGCACCGATCATCGCCGTTCCGATCCTGAGCCTCGTCAACTCCATGGTCCTCCTCGCCCTGCTGGCGGCGACGCGCCCGCCCGTCATCGCCGCCGATCCGGTAGCCACGTTCATGCCCGGAGCGGCGTATGACGCCGTGCTCGGTCTGCTCTTCGGACCCCTCCTGGTCTCGATCCATGATCGTCGAGTCGTCGCAGAGCGACTCGACTGGTGAGCGCCGTTGAGGCGCCCTTCGCCGATGGGCGCAAGCAGGAGGAGCGACCCGCGATGCGGTTCGCAGCCTTCGGCCTCGTCATCGTGCTGGCCGCGGGACTCCTCACGGCCCGCCTTTTCGCCCTCCAGATCTCGAGCGGTGGGCAGTACGCGACCCTTGCAACGACGAATCGGACAGCCGACCAGGCCGTGCCCTCGACGCGCGGGGTCGTCGTGGACCGAAACGGCGTGCCGCTCGTCACGAACGTTCCGGCGTATGCCGTGAAGATCCGGCCGGCGGACCTGCCTGAGGGCCGGCGGGCCGAGGTGGTCGGCCGGCTCGCGGCGCTGCTCGGACTGAACGCCCCCGACCTCAATGTCGCGATCGACTCGAATCCCGGTTCGCGGTTCGACCTCGTTCGGATCGCCTCCAACGTCGACCCGGCCGTCGCGAACTTCATCTCCGAGTCCCGCCTCGACCTGCCGGGGGTGGAGGTGGTCGTCGAATCACGACGTGACTACGCCTTTGGGCCGCTGCTCTCGCAGGTCATCGGCTACACGGCGCCGATCAACCGGTCCCAGCTCCGGGAGTTGAGGGGATCCGGGTATCTGCCGGACGACCTTCTCGGCAAGGCCGGTGTCGAGGCGCAGTACGAGGCGATCCTCCGCGGGACGTATGGGCTGGAGCGGATCGAAAAGGACGCGTCGGGACGAAGGCTGCAGGTGCTGCAGACCACTCGAGAGCCGATCCCGGGTAACTCCCTCGAGCTCACGATCGACGTACAGGACCAGCGCTGGGCCGAACAGGCCCTCGTCTGGGGCATGGAGGAGGCCGGCCTGAAGCGGGGCGTGGTGATCGTGATGAACCCCCAGACCGGGGAGATCCTCGCGCTCGTCAGCCTGCCCACGTATGACGACAACGCATTCGCGGGAGGCATCAGCAACGACGAGTATCAGGCGCTCGTGACCGATCCCGACAAGCCGCTGACGAACCACGCGATCGGAGCGCATTACCCGCCGGGATCCACTTACAAGCTCGTGACCGGGACGGGTGGCCTGGCGGACGGCGAGATCAAGGCCTCCACGAAGCTGATCACCCAGAGCTACCTGACCCTCGGGACCACGAAGTTCTACGACTGGAATCGTCGAGGCTGGGGCCCGTGCAACATGATGTGCGGGTTCGGGCACTCGAGCGACACCTACTTCTTCCAGGTGGCCGGGATGCTCGGAATCGACCGCCTGGGCTACTGGGCGAACCAGTACGGGTTCGGCGCGCCGACCGGGATCGACCTCCCGGGCGAGGTGGCCGGCACCGTGCCCACCAACCAATGGAAGCTGGACACACTCGGCACGGAGATATACCCCGGAGAGGTCTACCAGGCCGGCATCGGGCAGGGCTACGACGTGGTGACCCCGCTCCAGCTGATCAACGCGTACGCGGCATTGGCGAACGGCGGCACGCTGTACGAGCCGCGCGTCGTCCGCTCGATCCTGGATCCCGACGGCAACGTGGTCCAAGGGTACGAACCGTCCGTGCTCAGTGAGCTCGATGTTGACGCCTCGGTCCTCGAGACGATGCGGCGGGCCGCCCGGAACGTCGTCCTGATCCGGCACACCTACAACCTCGTCGACCTGCCCCTCGTCGTGGCCGGAAAGTCCGGAACGGCCGAGTTCGGGACGCGGGATGCCGAGGGTCGCCTGCCCTTCCACTCGTGGTTCGTGGCCTTCGTGCCAGGCCAGTCGACCCCCACGGCCGGTGATCCAACGGGCATGAAGGCCGTCGCGGCAACGGACTCGGAGCTGGCCATCGTGGCCTTTGCCTATGACTCGCGGACAAAGGGCAACGTCGCTACCGAGATCGTCAAGTACTACCTGCAGCTCCACTACGGGATCGCGAAGGACTATCGGAACTTCGACCTTCTCGAACGCGGCAACTTCTACCAGTCGAACTGAGCGAAGACGATGGGTGTCCTGAACGCACGCGAGGCCCGGGTGGCGGACTGGACCAGTCGATCCATCTCGGCCATCTGGCGCGCCTTCGACCTCCAGCTGACGACGTATGCCGTGCTGCTGACCTGCTTCGGCCTTGCGATGGCCTACAGCAACACCGTCGCGAGCGGTGGAGGCGCGCTCGAGACCGGGTCAGTCTTCCTGCGCGGGTTGCTCTGGACGGGCGTCGCGCTCCTGGTCTTCACGATCGCTGCTGCGTTCGACTATCACTGGCTCAAGACGCTCACGTGGCCGCTCTATGTGATCCAGCTCGCCCTGCTCGCGCTGACACTCGTGGCCGGCAACGGCGTGGGGGGAGCGTCTCGCTGGGTCAATGTGTTGGGCCTCCAGTTCCAGTTCAGTGAGCTGGCCAAGATCCTGATGATCGTGATGCTGGCCAACTACCTGGGGGCACGGCAGGGGCGTCTCGACTCGCTGGGGGCGATCCTGGGCGCCTGTCTCCTCGCGATACCGCCGTGGGTACTCGTCATGGTCCAGCCGGACCTCGGGACTTCGCTGGTCTTTGCCGCCATCCTCGTCGGCATGCTGTTCATCGGGGGAGCGAGCCTTCGCTGGCTGGGTGCCATGGCCCTGTCGGGCCTCGCGGCGCTGCCGTTCGTCTGGACGTATGTCCTGCTCGACTACCAGAAGGAACGCCTGACCTCGTTCCTCGACCCGCTGTCGGACGTCCAGGACGCCGGATACCAGCTCTTTCAGTCCCAGATTGCGGTCGGGTCGGGCGGATGGCTCGGCAAGGGGCTGACCAATAGCACCCAGAACCAGCTCGATTTCCTGCCGGTCCAGACGACCGACTTCGTGTTTGCCATCCTGGCCGAGGAGCTCGGTTTCGTCGGGGCGCTCGTCGTCATCGGGCTCTTCATCGCCCTGCTCTGGCGGATCCTCGTCGCCGGCTGGCGCTCACGAGATCCGTTCGGCACGCTGTTCGCCGCCGGCCTCGCCTCCATGCTGCTGTTCCAGCTCTTCGTGAACGTGGGCATGGTCACCGGGATCATGCCGATCACCGGTATTCCCCTGCCGTTCATCACCCACGGTGGTGCGTCCCTGATCAGCATCGCCCTGGGACTCGGCATCCTCCAGAGCATCAACATCCGGCAGGGACGCGCCGAGTGGTGAGCGGTGTTGCCGCTCCCCGAACCGCCCGACTCCGTGGCTTGGTCGGCCAAGAATCCCGAGGCAAGTCACCGCGTATCCTCACGAGATGAGCGACCTGACCCGCCTGGCCTCCTTGACGACCGTCGCCGACTGTCAAGCGCTTCTTGAGATCGAGCCTCTGCTCGTACCGACCAACGCCGATCTGGTAGAGATCCTGATCAGGGCCACACAGCAACCTTCCACCGGGCTCATCGGCGTCGTCGATCCGGCCGGCCGCCTGGTTGGTGTCATTCCGGTCACTCGGGTGGCCGAGAGTATCGTCGCCCGCGTCGTGCCGGTCTCGCTGTTCATCGATGTGGCCGACAGCGCATCGGCCGCCCAGTTCAGCCACAGCCTCGAGGATCGGGTCGCGGCAGACATCATGTTGTCGCCCGCCACGACGCTCGCGTCGGACACGATCGGGGCGGCCTTCCGACAGATGCACCAGCGTCGGTTTGGCGGGCTGTACGTGGTGGACGGAGCAGGCGTGCCGACCGGCTACCTGGACCTGTTGGAACTTGCACTCGTGTATGCGCGCGCGCTCGCCGCGGCGCCGGCGCCGCTTGATCCTGGCGTCGCGAGCCCCCCGAATCGCCCGACCCGCTGACCCAGATGGACCCGGGCTTCGCGGCCATCGTCTTCCTCGCCACCTACGTCGTGATCGCCTCTGACCGCGTGAACAAGACCGTCGCGGCGATGATCGGCGGGTTGCTGATGATCCTGCTCGGCGTGATCGATCAGGAGGAAGCGTTTCACGCGATCGACTTCAACGTCATCTTCCTGCTCGTCGGGATGATGGTCCTGGCAGGGATCCTGCGGCGGACCGGCTTCTTCCAGTGGCTGGCCATCCGGTCCATCAGGATCTCGGGCGGAGACCCGTTCCGGTTGCTCATCGTGCTCAGCGTCATCACCGCCGCGCTGTCGTCTGTGCTGGACAACGTGACGACGGTGGTGCTGATCGCCCCCGTGACACTCTCGATCGCCGCCATCCTGCGGGTGTCGCCGATGCCATTCCTGGTGAGCGAGATCCTCGCCTCCAACATTGGCGGAACGGCCACGCTCATCGGCGACCCGCCGAACATCCTTATCGGGTCTGCGTCTGGCCTCGACTTCATGGACTTCCTGTTGAACATGGGGCCGATCGCGCTCATCGTGTTTATCGCCTTCCTGGCGACGCTGAGGGTCCTCTTCGGGGCCTCCCTGTCCGTGGATCCGGATGCCCGGGAGGCCGCCCTCGCGCTGGACGAGCGCGAGGTGATCGCCGACGCAACGCTTCTGCGGCGAAGCATCGTGGTGATCGCAGCCACCCTCGTCGGCTTTCTCGCGCATGGGCCGCTCGGTTACGAGCCGGCGACGATCGCCCTTCTGGGCGCATCGGTGCTCATGCTCATTGCCCGGCTGGACACGGAAGCGGTCTTTCGCGAGGTCGAATGGCCGACCCTCTTCTTCTTCGTCGGCCTGTTCATCCTCGTCGAAGGCGTCGTCCGGGTCGGGATCGTGGGCGCGATCGCGGCGGGCTTGTTCGACCTGACGGCCGGCGACCAGGCGGTGACGACCCTCGGCCTGCTGTGGTTGAGCGGCATCGCCTCCGGGGTCGTGGACAACATCCCGTACACCGCGACCATGATTCCGGTCGTCCAGGATCTCGGGGCCGCCGGCATGACGATGGAGCCGCTCTGGTGGGCCCTCGCGCTCGGCGCCTCCCTCGGCGGGAACGCGACGATCATCGGCGCATCGGCGAACGTCGTGGTGGCAAACCTCGGCGAGCGCGCCGGGCATCCGATCACGTTCCAAGCATTCCTGCCATATGGCCTTCTCGTGGTCGCCGAGTCGTTGGTGATCTCCTCGATCTACCTCTGGTGGCGGTACCTCGCCTGAAAGCACGCCAACCCGTGGATCCGCCTCGTCCCCGTCAGGCCCCAGATTCGATGCCCGCGCTGGAGGCCGTTCCGGTCGCCCCCCTGGAGGTGCGTCAGCGATGGAGGGTCACCTACCGGCGCCGGTCGGACGCTCCGCGCCTCCCGCAGCGAGAGCAGCTGGCGGCGTGGGAGGTGGCGATCGCCGTGAGCGGGCTGCCCCTGGCCGGGCTGGACCTTGCCAACCGGCGACCGCGCCTGGTGTTCGCGGCGCCCCTCGCGGAGGGTGTCGGGGCCGAGCGCGAGCTGCTGGACCTGTTCCTCGTGAGCCGGTTGTCGGTCGCGGAGGTCCGGGTGCGTCTGCTGGGCTCGCTTCCCGCTGGCCACGATCTCGTGGAAGTCCACGACGTGTGGCTTGGCGAGCCGGCGTTATCCGGGCAGGTCGTCGCGGCCGACTACCGGCTGTCGATCGAGACTGCCGATGGTGCCGAGCCGGATCGATCGGCGCTCGAGTCCGCCTGCGAACGGTTGCTCGCGGCTTCCACCCTGCCCGCCGCGCGGGACAAGGGCGGCCGTTCCGTCCCGTACGACCTGCGCCCGCTGATCGCGGACGTCACCGTGCTGGATCTCCGCCTCACCGGCGCCGGCGAGCCCCCCATCGGGAGCGAGCCTCCCACCGGGCTCCAGCTCCGGATCCGGACCCTGTTTGATCCGGCGAGAGGTGTCGGACGCCCGGACGAGGTGCTTGCCGCCCTGTCTGGAATGACCGGCGAACCGCTCGTGGCTCCTGTGACCGTGCGGGAGCGTCTGATCCTCGCGCGGGATTGACCGTTCTCGTTTGACGCTCCGGCGGCGCTCGCCGTACACTCCGCGTTCGCGTCTCGATCAGATCGGGCGCCCATCCCTGCCTCAACAGGCCGCGGTCGATCAACCGCGCGACCGCCACGAACGTTCCCAGAGGATCCATGTACGCAGTCATCGAGACCGGCGGGAAGCAGTACCGCGTCGAAGTCGGCACCGAGCTCGAGGTCGAGCTCCTCGAGGTCACGCCGGGCGACGCGATCACGCTGGACCGCGTCCTCCTCGTCGCCGACGGTGACAAGGCGGCCATTGGTCGGCCGATCGTCGAGAACGCGTCGGTGGCCGCCCAGGTGGTGCGCCAGACTCGCGGCGAGAAGCTCATCAACTTCAAGTACGGCCCCAAGACGCGCCGACGCGTCAAGAAAGGTCATCGCCAGGAGCTCACGGTCCTGCGCATCAGCGACATCGTGCTGGACGGCCGCAGTGCCGCCGCGGACGCCGCCAAGGCTATTGAGGCGAAACTCACAGAGCGCCAGCGCCTCGAGGATGCGGCCAGACGCCAGGCGGAGGCGGACGCCCAACTCGCAGCGAAGCTGAAGCCTGCCGCAACGTCGAAGGTGGAATCCGCCGCCGCTCCCGACGCCAAGTCAGCCCCGAAGACGAAGACAGCCCCCAGGGCTGCCGCTGCTCCCAAGGCCAAGGCGGCCCCCAGGGCGTCGGCAGCAGCGCCTGAGACCTCGGCCGAGAAGCCGAAGCGCACCCGCGCAGCCAAGAAGGACGAGTAGGCGACATGGCCCACAAGAAGGCAGGCGGCACGTCCAAGAACGGCCGCGACAGCGTCGGTCAACGCCTCGGGATCAAGGCCGGCGACGGCCAGCTGGTCTCGGCCGGTTCGATCATCGTCCGCCAGCGCGGCATGACCTTCCTGGCCGGCAAGGGGACCGGACTCGGGGACGACTACACCGTCTTCGCGATGGTGCCCGGCAAGGTCAAGTTCGAGTTCGCGACCCGTGACAAGAAGCGCGTCCGCGTCATCCCGGTCGAAGCCGCGGCCGTGGCCGTGGCCGAGGCCTGATCCAGCCCACATCGAGCGGCGACCACCGGCGGGGCATCGTGCCCCCGCTCGGACGGCGACGAGGAGAGCACCTTTGAAGCCCGAGATCCATCCCAAGTACCACCAGGCGAGCGTCCACTGCGGTTCGTGCGGCAGCGAGTGGACGGTCGGGTCCACCCGGACCGAACTGCGCGTTGACGTCTGCGGCAAGTGCCACCCGTTCTACACGGGCAAGCAGACGATCATCGACACGGCCGGTCAGGTCGAGCGGTTCCAGAAGCGCCTGGAGCGCCAGGTTCGCGCTGGCTGATCCCCGGGAACCGGGCCGCTAGACTTCCCGAGATGGCACGGTTCAGCTACGGCGGTCAGGCACTCATCGAAGGCGTCCTCATGCGCGGGCGCAATGCGATCGCCGTCGCGTTCCGGCACCCGGACGGGCGGATCGTGTGGGCCGCCGAGCCGCTCACCAGTGGACCGCACGGCTGGAAGCTCGCCTCCGCTCCGCTCGTTCGTGGTCTGGTCGTGCTGTACGAGACGCTCGTTGTCGGCACCCGCTGGCTCTTCTTCCTGCTCCCGCTGTTCATCGCCAGCTTCACCACCGCGAACATCGAGCAGGGCGTCGTCCAGCACCTCGTTGAGGGCCTGGTCCGGGTCGCGATCTTCCTTGGCTACCTCGCCCTGATCTCGCGGGCGCCGGACATCGCCCGCGTCTTTCAGTACCACGGCGCCGAGCACATGACGATTCATGCCCTGGAAGCAGGCAACGCGCTCACGACGGCGAACGTGCGCCGCTACCCGACGGCCCATCCACGCTGCGGGACGGAGTTCCTGGTCGTGCTGATCGCGCTCTCGATCATCGCCTTCAGCCTGGTGGGCCGGCAGTCGCTGCCGGTGATGGTCGTCAGCCGGATTCTCCTGATCCCCGTCCTGGCCGCCCTCGGCTATGAGGTCCTCCGCTGGGGCGCCCGCCATCGCGGCAATCGGGTGGTCAGGGCGATGATGTGGCCCGGGATCCTCGTCCAGATGATCACGACGAAGCAGCCCACGGACGACCAGATCGAGGTCGCGATCGTGTCCATGCAGCAGGCGCTCCAGGCTGATGGCGAGACGGTACCCGACGGGTCCGAGATGCCCGAACGGTCCCCCCTGGACCTGGTGGTGCCCGCCGTCGCGACGGCATGACCGGCCTGGAGGCCAAGCTCGCCGAGGTCGCCCGCCAGTACGACGACGTTCAGGCGCAGCTCGTTCGACCGGAGACGAGCGCGGATCCCGATGCCATTCGCCGGCTGGGCCGGGAGCTCTCCCGCCTGGAGCCGGTGGTCGCGGCATACCGGCGCCTCGCCGATACCCGGGCGGAGCTGGCCGGAGCCCGCGAGATGCGCGAAGCCGAGACGGACGACGAGCTGCGGGCGATGGCCCGCGAGGAGGTCGACCGCCTTGAGGCGGACGAGACGCGGCTGGTAGAGGAGCTCAAGGTGCTCCTCCTGCCTCGCGATCCGGAAGATGACGGCAACCTCATCCTGGAGATCCGGGCCGGCGCCGGCGGTGAGGAGGCGGCCCTCTTCGCGTCCGAGCTGCTCCGGATGTACCTCCGCTACGCCGAACGCCACCGCTTCCGGGCCGAGGTCATGAGCTTCAACGAGACCGGCATCGGTGGGCTGAAGGAGGCGATCGTGGAGATCGCCGGCGACGGCGCCTTCTCGCGCCTGAAGTTCGAGGGCGGGACGCACCGCGTCCAGCGCGTCCCCGCGACCGAATCGTCCGGTCGACTCCATACCTCGACCGCGACCGTTGTCGTCCTGCCGGCCGTCGAGGCGACGGAGATCGAGATCGACGAGGACCGCGACCTGAGGATCGACGTCAAGCGCTCGTCCGGACCGGGCGGCCAGTCCGTCAACACGACGGATTCGGCGGTCCGGATCACGCACCTGCCGAGCGGGCTTGTGGTCGAAATCCAGGACGAGAAGAGCCAGCACAAGAACAAGGCCAAGGCGCTGGCCGTCCTCCGCGCCCGGCTCGTGGACGCCGAACGGCGGCGCCAGCGCGAGGCAGACTCGGTGGCCCGGCGCTCGATGATCGGCTCGGGCGATCGAGCCGACAAGATCCGGACCTACAACTTCCCCCAGGATCGAGTGACGGACCACCGCGTCCACGTGAGTCTCCCGAACCTGCCCGGGGTCATTGACGGGGACCTGGACCGGCTGATCGACACGCTCATCACCACGGACCAGGCGGAGCGGCTCGCCGCGTTCGTCGAGGCCGAAGCGCCGGCCGGCTGACGGCACGCCGTGGCGACCGTCGACGCCCTCCTCCGCGATGCCGTTGAGCGGCTGCGGCGTTCCGGTTCGGACACGGCACGGCTGGATGCCGAGGTCCTGCTGGCAGCGGTCCTCGGCGTGGACCGGACCGGGGTGATCGCCCATCCTGAGGCGCCCGTCGGGGACGGGGCCGCGGCGCGGTTCGCCGAGGCGCTCGTCCGCCGCGAGGCCGGCGAGCCGGTGGCGTATCTGCGTGGTGTCAAGGAGGTTCTGGGCCTGGCGTTCGCGTCTGACGCGCGGGCGCTGATCCCGCGTCCCGAGACGGAGCGGCTGGTGGAGTTGGCCGAGGCGGAGATCACTCGCCGGCTCGTGGAGGGGCCCCGGGAGGGGGGCGAGCCCCCGCTGCGCGTCGTGGACGTGGGGACCGGGAGCGGGGCGATCGCGGTCGCGCTCGCCGTGCGGCTCCGACGGCGACGGATGCTCGACGAGGTGGACATCCTGGCCACGGACGACGCGCCGGACGCCCTGGAACTGGCCCGCGAGAACGCGGTCGGACACGCAGTTGGCGATCGCGCGCGATTTCGCGCTGCAGACCTCGTGCCGGGCGACGAAGCCCCGTTCGATCTCGTTCTCGCGAACCTGCCGTACGTGCGGACCGACGTCCTGGCGACCCTGCCGGTCGCAACGTCGTTCGAGCCGCGGCATGCGCTCGACGGGGGACACGACGGGTTGGCCGTCATCCGGCGCCTCCTGGCGCTGCTGCCCGATGTCCTCGCGGAGCGCGGGGTGGCACTGCTCGAGATCGGGGCGGACCAGGAGGCCGGGATCCTCGCGGCCGTCACCGAGATGCCCGGCCGGTGGACCGGCGTCGTGGAGCGTGATCTGGCCGGCCTGCCGCGCGTCGCCCGGATCAAGCGCGTCGAGCGCATCGAGCCTTGACCGTGGTTCGGCCATTCGCCCCCCGATCCGAGGCGCCCGTCTTCCCGATCCGGATGATCGCCCTTGACATCGACGGCACCCTCGTCGACGACGACCTTGCGATCGGGGAACGCACGCGCGCGGCCATCGGCCGGGCAGTGCACCGTGGGATCCGGGTCTCGCTGGTAACCGGCCGGATGACCTCGTCCGCCGTGCGTTTTGCGGGGTTGCTCGGGCTGCGCGATCCAGTGGTCGGGTACCAGGGCGCGCTGGCGCGCGAGATGACCGACCGCGCGGACGGCGTCGGCAGATTGCTCCTCCACACGCCCATGCTGCCCGCGATCGCCCGGGAAGCGGTGGCGTGGAGCTCGTCGGTGGGGCTGGACCCGCATGCGAGCCACCTGGAGCAGCTCATCATCCGGGCGGACGATCCCCAGGTGGACGACTACTCCGCGTTCCTCGGGACGCTGGCGGTGCGGGTCCCGGACCTGTACGCGTGGATCCGCCACCCGATCACGAAGGTCGTGGCCGTGGGACCGCCCGGCATGCCGATCGCACTCCTGGACGAGGCCCGCCGGCGGTTCGCGGGCCGCGCGGAGGTGACCGTGGCGCACCCGCGGTTCCTGGAGTTCGTGGCGCCCGGCGTTTCCAAGGGCCGGGCCGTCCGCTGGCTGGCCCGGCGCCATGGGATCCCACTCGGGCAGGTCCTGGCGATCGGCGATCAGCTGAACGACGTCGAGATGCTGGCCGCGGTGGGGCACGGGACGGCGATGCCGCACGGTCCGGCGGCCCTGCTCGCGGCCGCGCGCTACGTCGCCCCGTCGATCCGGTCGGAAGGTGCCGCGGAGATCATCGAGCGGCTTGCCCTCGCGACGGCGCCGGCGCACGGGCCACGGGTCCTTCCGGATGACGCAGCCGGGCGGGCAGCGGCCGTCGCCGTGCTTCGCAGTGGCGGTGTCGTGGCCCTGCCCACGGACACCGTGTACGGGATCGCCGTGGCGTTGTCGACACCCGGCGGGATCGAGCGACTGTTCCGCGTGAAGCAGCGACCACCGGAAAAGGGGATCGCCCTGCTCCTCGCCGAGCCGTCGCAGGCCTCGAGCGTGGGTATGTGGACGCCTGCGGCGGCCGCCCTCGCCGAAGCGTTCTGGCCCGGACCGCTGACGCTCGTGCTCCAGGCTCGCCCAGAGGCCAACCTGCCCGCGGTCCTCACCGGCGGCGCGCCCACGATCGGCGTCCGGCTCCCCGATCACGCCGCGCCGCGTGCGCTCGCCGCGACCGTGGGTCCACTGCCGACCACATCGGCGAACCTGTCGGGCCATCCGGACGCGCTCGATGCGGCGAGCGTCGTGGAGCAGCTCGGCAATACCGTTGATCTCGTCCTCGATGGCGGCCGGACGCCCGGCTCCCTTCCATCGACGGTCGTGGACACGACAATGGATCCGGTGGCAATCCTCCGGGTCGGCGCGCTCGATGAGCTGCTGATCCGGGCCGTCATCGCGCGAGGCGCCACGGGCCCGCGAGGGGAAGGATCTCCGTAGCCTCCCGGGGAGTGTGGGACGATACCCGCGCCGCCGAGCCGCGAGAGCAGGAGGAGCGCACCGCAATGACCGCCGCGACAGATCGGGGAATTGCCTGGGCTCCCCTCCGGGATGTGGACCCCGAGTTGTGGGCCGCCATGCTCCAGGAGCGGCGTCGCCAGCGCGACAAGATCGAGCTCATTGCCAGCGAGAACTACACGTTCGGTGCGGTGATGGAGGCCCAGGGCTCGTGGCTCACGAACAAGTACGCCGAGGGATTGCCCGGCAAGCGCTACTACGGCGGCTGCGAGTACGTCGACATCGCGGAGACACTCGCCCAGCAACGAGCGCTCGCGCTCTTCCCGGGGGCGGAGCACGTGAACGTCCAGCCGCACTCGGGAGCCCAGGCCAACATGGCCGCCTACTTCAGCGTGCTGCGGCCGGGCGACCGGATCCTCGGGATGAACCTTGCCCACGGCGGGCACCTCACCCATGGCTCTCCGGTGAACTTTTCCGGCCGCCTGTACGAGGTCCACGCGTACGGTGTCGATGAAGGCACGGGGAGGATCGACTACGACGCCCTCGAGGCACTCGCTAAGGAGGTCCGGCCGAAGATGGTCGTCGCCGGGGCCTCCGCCTACCCGCGGATCTTCGACTTCGAACGGATGGCGACGATCGCTCATGGCGTGGGCGCGCTGCTCTTCGTGGACATGGCCCACATCGCGGGACTGGTGGCCGCGGACGTCCATCCCAGCCCCTTCCCGCACGCCGACATCGTCACGACGACCACGCACAAGACCCTTCGCGGCGGTCGCGGCGGACTCATCTTCAGCCGGATCGAACTGCCCGACGCCGTGGACCGGGAGGACTTCCCGATGGTCAGGGGAACCCTGGCCGCCCAGATCGACAAGAGCGTCTTCCCGGGGGTCCAGGGTGGGCCGCTGATGCACGTGATCGCCGGCAAGGCCGTGGGCCTCCTGCTCGCCGCAAGCCAGCAGTTCCGGCGGGATCAGGTTCGAACCGTCGAGAACGCCGTTCTGCTGGCCGCCGAGCTGGCCGCCCGGGGCGCCAAGGTCGTCTCCGGCGGCACGGACAACCACCTCATGCTCGTCGACGTCACGCCGCTGGGGGTGACGGGCAAGGAAGCCGAGCATCTCCTCGACGCGATCGGGATCACCGTCAACAAGAACGCCATCCCGTTCGATCCGCTGCCGCCGAACACGTCGTCGGGGATCCGGATCGGCACGCCGGCCGCCACGACCCGCGGCTTCGGCCCAGACGAGATGCGGGCGATCGCCCGGCTCGTCACGGACGCCATCGCCTACCGCGACGATCCAGGTGCAACGGCGGCGTTGGCGGGCGAAGTGGACGGAATCACCCGCCGCTTCCCCGTCCCGGGCCTGCCCGACGAGGTGGCGTGACCTTCATTGCCGGCGCTGGCGCCGTCATCCCGCTGCTCGTCGGGAGCTTCGTCGCCGCGGCGATCGTCGCGCTAGCGCTGACACCCGTCGTCCGCGCCCTCGTCCGGCGGCGCGGGATCGTGGACGCACCGGATCATCGCCGCGTCAACACCACGCCACTTCCGAGAGGCGGCGGCGCCGCGGTCGCCGTCGCCTTCCTGATCGTGGGCGGCGGTCTCACGGCGTTCCGCGATCAGATCGGGCCGATGCCCGCGCCCGGCTCCATCACGTCGGCCGAGCTGGTCGCGCTGTTCGGTGGCGGGGCCCTGGCCGCGATGATCGGCGCGATGGACGATCTCTTCGATCTCCGTGCGCGCTGGCAGCTCCTGGGCCAGCTCGTGCTGGCGGGCGTCGCCGTGGGCCTCGGCGTGACCGTCGGCGCGATCAACAACCCGTTCGGGCCGGGCACCATCGCGTTCGGCGTGCCGTTTGCGCTTGCCTTCACGGTCGTCTGGGTGGTCGGGATGATCAACAGCATCAACTTCATCGACGGGCTCGATGGCCTGTCCACCGGTATCGCGCTGATCGCGGCGGTGACCCTTGGGATCCTGAGCCTCACCACGCAGGTGGGTCAGCCGTTCGTCGCCGTCCTGTGCGTGGTCCTGGCCGGCGCCCTGCTCGGGTTCCTCCGCTTCAACTTCCAGCCGGCATCCATCTTCCAGGGCACGACGGGCGTCATGTTCATGGGCTACACCCTTGCCATCCTGTCGATCATCGGGGCGGCCAAGGTGGTAGTCGCGGTGCTTGTCCTCGGGGTTCCGATCATCGACACGTTCTGGGTCATCGTTCGGCGCCTGCTCGCCGGCCGATCCCCGTTCACGCCGGATCGCGGCCACATCCACCACCGCCTGCTGGACCTGGGCCTCGGGCATCGGGGCACGGTGTTGCTGATTTATGCGATCTGCGGGATCCTCGGCGCGATGTCGCTCCTCGTTTCGACGGCGACACAGGTGTACGCGTTTCTCGGCGCCCTCGTGGCGTTCGGGCTGGTGCTCTTCGTGCTCACGCGAGGGGCCCGCGAGGCGCTCGAGCCGGGATCCTACGAAGGCGACGCGGACTGATGATCCCTTGGCGCCGGCAGGCCCGGCCGCCGGAGGTGCCCGGCGAGGAGGCCATTTCTCTCGAGGATCTGGCCTGGCGGATCGGCGCCACCGATCGACCCAGCTCGCTTCCGCCCGGTCCGGCTCATGACAGCGACGGCCCGGCTCCGGGGACCGTGGCGTCGGGTCCGGTTGGCGTTGGATCGATGGCGCCCGAGGCCACTGATCGGGCGCGGATGGCTCCGCGTGCCCGCCCAGTCATCTCAACCGGGACGCGTCGCATCGTTCTGTGGCGGGACGCGTCTGGACTGCTATTCGTCGTCCTCCTCGTCGCGCTCGTGGCCCAGGGAGTTCTGTCCGACCGCCGGGGTCTGACGGCGGTGAGCCCGTCGGGCGCGTCAGCGGGCCTCTCGACTGAAGGTCTCGCCGGAGAGACCGAGGCGCCTGGTGCAGCGGACCTCCCCACGATCGGCCCGATCCTCGATCCGAGCCTCATCCCGGGGATCGAAGCCACGCCGACCCCGGTTCCAACTCCCACACCGACACTTGCGCCGCGATCCACCCCTCGCCCGACCCCTCGCCCGACCCCTCGCCCGACCCCTCGCCCGACGCCGACGCTGCCGCCCGGGGCGACCCCGGTACCCCGACCCCACCCCGACTCCGACACCCGACCCCACCCCGACTCCGACACCCGACCCCACCCCGACTCCAACACCCGACCCCACCCCGACTCCGACACCCGAGCCCACGCCCTAAGCGAATCTTGACGTGATGGCTCGATCGCTGGCGTCTGTACCGCGCGATCAACCACCGGCCCGATCGTTGAAGGCTCCCTGCTATACTCCGCACGCCTTGTCAGGTCGTGCGTGATCGAGCCCGGCCGTGCGGGGGCGTACCTCGCCCTCTTCTCGGAAGTCGGTCTCGTCCTCCTCGTCGCGACGCTGGCGGGCGTAGGCATCGGGTACTGGGTCGATACACAGCTCGGTTCCGCTCCCATCGTCACGCTCGGCGGTCTCTTTGCCGGGATGGGGCTTGGCGCGCGGGTGGTCTGGGTCCTCGTGACCCGGTTCCTCGCCCGATTTGACGAATGACCAACGGCGCGGGGCGCCGATCGACCTCGCAGAGCGCGGCGGACGCCGCGCTCGAACTGTGTGGAGCGAGCGGATGGCGGAAGCAGCGGCAACCGAAGCAGCGGCAACCACGGCCACGCGGCGCGGGATGACGACCCGTCGCAAGGTGCTGCTCGGCATTGCCGCCGTGATTGCCCTGGACGTCGCCGCCGCATTCCTCGCCCCGCCCGTCTCGCCGACCGGTGGCGCCTACCAGTTCCCGAGGGACGCGATCCTCCAGAACCTGGAGCAACTAGCGCCCCACGAGCTCTTCGCCATCGCGCCCGGCTTCACGATCACTTCCACGATCTTCACGACCTGGCTCGTGATGGCCGTCGTGATCCTGGGCGTCTGGCTGGCCACAAGGACGCTCCGGGAGATCCCGCGCGGCGCCCAGAACGTCTTCGAGTTCATGTACGAGGGCCTCAGCGGCTTCGCCGAATCGCTCGGCGGTCCCGCCGGCCGGCGCTACGTTCCGCTCTTCCTGGGGCTGTTCCTGTTCATCATCTTCTCGAACTGGAGCGGCCTGATGCCGTTCGTCGGGAAGGTGGAGTTCCTGCGCGCCCCCACGAGCGACATCAACGTGACCCTGGGCCTGGCCCTCGTCAGCTTCACCACCTTCCACGTCGAGGGCGTCCGGCGCCTGGGCGTGCGCGGCTACCTCGGCAAGTTCTTCAGTCTGCGCGGCTTCAAGCGGAGTCCCTTCGACGGGGTCATTGACCTGTTCGTCGGCGTCCTGGAGTTCTTCCTGGAGTTCTTCAAGCTCCTGACCCTGTCGCTTCGACTCTTCGCCAACATCTATGGCGGGGAGCTCGTGCTCGGGGTCATGACCGGGCTCCTCGTGGTCGTCGCGCCGGTCGCCTTCCTGGGCCTGGAGGTCTTCGTCGGCTTCATGCAGGCCCTGGTCTTCTCCATCCTGACGATGATGTTCACCCTCCTCGCGATCGAGGGACACGAGGGCGGCGAGCATGAGTCGCACGAAGCGACCGCATCGGCTTCACACGAGGCACACCCTGCGGCAGCTGCCGCGTAGCATCTGGTCAACCAGTAGGAGGTAGGAACGGCATGGAACTCATCGGTGCGGGCCTGGCGGCCTTCGGCATCATCGGGCCGGGCATCGGCATCGGCATCCTGACCGGCCTCACGACGACGGCCATCGGGCGCAACCCCGACGCCGCGAACGTGATCCGCCAGAACTTCATCCTCGGCGCGGTCTTCGCCGAAGGACTCGGCATCTTCGCCTTCGTCCTGGGCGTCCTCATCATCCTGCTCAAGTAGCCGGCGGAACTCCGACGTGGATTTCCTCGCCTTCCTGGCTCCCGCGGCTGGCGACGCCATTCGGCTCGCCGCCGAGGAGGCCGAATCGGGCGGCCTCGCCATCAACTGGTTCTGGATCGTCGTGTCATCGGCGAACTTCCTGTTCTTCCTGTTCATCCTGCGACTCATCGCGTTCGGGCCGGTCTCGCGGTTGCTGACCGCCCGGCGCGAGCGCATCGAGCAGGGGCTCAAGGATGCCGAGCAGGCGCGCGGCGATCGGGAACGAGCGGAGCAGGAGCGCCTGGCCACGCTGGCCGAGGCACGCCGGGAGGCGAACGACATCCTGGCCCGTGCCCAGAAGGTCGCCACGGAGACGCGCGAGGCGGACATCGCGGCCACCCGCGCGGACCTGGAGCGGCTGCGCGAGCGTGCCGCCAACGACATCAACGCGGAGAAGCAGCGGGCCATCTCGGACCTCCGGGCCGAGGTCGCCGATCTTGCCCTCGCCGCGGCCGGCAAGGTCGTCGGCGAATCGATGACCGGCGATCGACAGCGCCGCCTCGTGGACGAGTTCCTCCGGGAGTCGGCCGGCGGGGACGCCCGCAACTGATGGCCAGGCCCACCACCGCCGCGCGCCGCTACGCCGAGGCCGCATTCGAGCTGGCCACGCGTGATGCCGCGCTCGATGCGTGGGCGGACGGGCTCGCCCTCGCCGCGCGGTTCGCCGCCGACCAGCGCGTCACCCGGGTAGTGGACAGCCCGGCGATCCCGCATGCGGATCGCCTCTCCACCGTGGACCGGCTCCTCGAGGGCCGGGTTGCCACGGGCACCCTCAACCTCGCCCGCCTGCTGGCCCGTCGGGGCCGCTTCAGCAGCCTCCCGGCGATCGCCGCGGAGTACACCCGCCTGCTCAACCGCCAGCGGGGGATCGTGGCGGCCGTCGTCACGAGCGCCCAGTCCCTGACCGCCGATGAGACCGCCGCCCTCCGGGCCCGGGTCGAAACGATGGTCGGGGGAGACGTCGATCTCCGCTCGGAGGTCGACGACGCGCTCATCGGCGGGCTCACCATCCGCGTTGGTGACACGCTGCTCGACGCCAGCGTGCGCGGGCGGCTGGAGCGCCTGCGCAATCAACTCGTGCAGGGAACGCGCTAGCCCAAACGTCCCGCCGTGGCGGGGCACCAGCGGGCCGGTCGCGCCCGATACGGAGAACCGATGGCCATTCGCTCGGACGAGATCATCAGCATCATCAAGTCGGCGATCGACACGTTCGACCAGACGACCGAGACGCGCAGCGTCGGGACCGTCGTCGAGGTCGGCGACGGGATCGCCCAGGTCTACGGGCTGGAGGGCGCACTCTCGTCCGAGCTGCTCGAGTTCCCGGGTGGGGTGCGGGGCATGGCCCTGAACCTCCAGGAGGAGACGGTCGGTGCGGTCATCCTGGGCGATGCGCGCGCGATCAAGGAAGGCGACACGGTCAAGACGACGGGCCGGGTCGTGGAAGTCCCGGTCGGCCAGGCCCTCATCGGGCGGGTCGTGGATCCGCTTGGGCGCCCGATCGACGACAAGGGCCCGATCGCCTCGACGAAGACCCGCCCCGTGGAGCGGATCGCCCCGGGGGTCATCGTCCGGAAGTCGGTGGACACGCCCGTCCAGACCGGCATCAAGGCCATCGATGCGCTCATCCCGATCGGCCGCGGCCAGCGCGAGCTGATCATCGGCGACCGCCAGACCGGCAAGACGGCCATCGCCATCGACACGATCATCAACCAGAAGGGCAAGGGCCTCGTCTGCGTCTACGTGGCCATCGGCCAGAAACTCTCGACCGTTGCGAACACCGTGGCAATCCTCGACAAGTACGGCGCGATGGAGCACACAATCGTCGTGGTCGCCGGCGCCGAGGAAGCCGCTCCGCTCCAGTTCCTCGCCCCGTACTCCGGCGTGGCGATGGCCGAGGAGGTCATGGAGGTCGGCGTCCAGATCGACGGGGTCCTCGTCAAGGACGCCCTGTGCGTCTATGACGACCTGAGCAAGCACGCCTGGGCGTACCGCGAGATGGCCCTTCTCCTTCGCCGACCCCCAGGTCGCGAGGCGTATCCGGGCGACGTCTTCTACCTCCACAGCCGGCTCCTGGAGCGGGCGGCACGGATGAACGACGAGAACGGCGGCGGTTCCATCACGGCCCTGCCGATCATCGAGACGCAGGCCGGCGACGTGTCCGCCTACATCCCGACCAACGTCATTTCGATCACGGACGGCCAGATCTTCCTGGAGACGGACCTCTTCAACGCCGGCCAGCGGCCCGCGCTGAACATCGGCATCTCCGTGTCGCGCGTGGGTTCCGCCGCCCAGACGAAGGCCATGAAGAAGGTTGCCGCCCCGCTCAAGCTGGACCTCGCCCAGTACCGCTCCCTGGCCGCCTTCGCCCAGTTCGCCTCAGACCTGGACAAGGCCACCCGGGACCAGCTGACGCGCGGCGAGAAGCTGTCCGAGGTCGTCAAGCAGCCGCAGTACCAGCCGATGCCGGTCGAGAAGCAGGTTGCGATCCTGTACGCGGCCACGACCGGTCGCCTGGACGACGTCCCGACACCGCGGGTCAAGGAGTTCGAGATCCAGTTCTACCGGTTTCTCGAGACGGAGCGCCCCGCGATCCTGACGGACCTCGGCACCGGCAAGACCCTGACGGACGAGCTCGCGAAGGCACTGGACGAGGCCATCGACTCCTTCCGGGAGTCGTTCCTCGCATGAGCAGCGATGGCGGCCGTGGCAGGCGGACCCCACGTACGATCGGGGTTCGTAGTAACGGCCCGATCGTCTCGGATGGCTGTCACCTACGACCCGGGGTCGTGGTAGCCGCGGCGTGGCGCCCTGATCACCAGGCCGGCCCGGTCAGGTTCGTTCGATCCGTGCTCGAAGAGGCTGGACCACCAGTCCGGGGCGTGACAATCGGTCGTCTACCACGATCCGGAGTCGTATCTGACGCAGCCCGGGTCAACCTTGCCGCGGCTTGGGTCAACCTGGATCGGCGCTCATTCCGGAGGGCCCTCCATGGCTAGCCAGAGGGACATTCGCCGCCGTATCCGCGACGTCGGCCGGATCAAGCAGATCACGAGGGCCATGCAGTTCGTGGCCGCGTCCAAGCTCAAGCGCGCCCAGGACTCGACGCTCGCCGCGCGACCGTACTCGGAGAAGATCGACGAGGTCCTCGCCGACCTTGCCGCGGTCCTCGGCCAGGATGAGCACCCGCTGCTCGCGGCTCGCGAAGGCGGGAAGCGCCTGATCGTGCTGTTCACCTCGGACCGCGGCCTGGCCGGACCCCTCAACACCAACACGATCCGGTTCGTGGCCCGGGCCATCACCGAGCACCCCGGCGACCTTGCCGTGGTCAGCGTCGGCCGCAAGGGGCGTGACGCGATGCGCCGCGCCCGGGTGCCGCTCGAGGCCCACTTCGCCGGGTTCGGGGATCGGCCGTCCTTCGCCGACGTCATCCCGCTCGCCCGCCTCGTCACGGACGGGTTCGTGGCCGGTGCCTTCGGGCGGATCGACATCGTCTACCCACGGTTCGTCTCCACGCTGGTCCAGCGGCCCACGATGGAGACGCTCCTGCCCGTCCAGCCCGCCCAGGACACGGAGGGCATCCCGGGGAACCAGTTCATCTTCGAGCCCGGCCCCGCCGCGGTCCTGGAGCAGCTGCTCCCCCGCTACGTGGCCGCGCGGCTCTTCCAGGCGGTCCTCGAAGCAAAGGCTTCCGAGGAATCGTCCCGTATGGTCGCCATGAAGAACGCCACCGAGAACGCGGACGATCTGATCGGCGAGTACACCCTCGCCTACAACAAGGTCCGCCAGGCCAACATCACCCGCGAGATGATCGAGATCGCAACCGGCGCCCAGGCCCGCTGACGGCGCACACGAGGAGGCAGCAAGACACCATGGCGACCGCCACCGCTCCCGCGATCGGCCGCGTGATCCAGATCACGGGCCCCGTCGTCGACATCGAGTTCCCGGCCGGCCGGCTGCCGGCCATCTACAACGCCGTGGAGCTGGAGCGAGCCGGCCAGGGCCCGCTCACCTGCGAAGTCCAGCAGCACCTCGGCAACAACTGGGTCCGGGCCGTCGCCATGACGACCACGGACGGCCTGCCCCGCGGCGGCGCCGCCCACGACACAGGCGCGCCGATCACCGTGCCGGTCGGTGAGGCCACCCTCGGGCGCGTCTTTGACGTCCTCGGCAAGCCGATCGACGGCAAGGGTGACGTCATTTCCCCGACGAACCTCCCGATCCACCGGACCGCACCGGCCTTCGCCGAGCAGTCCACCGAGGTCGAGGTCTTCGAAACCGGCCTCAAGGTCATCGACCTCATCTGCCCGTTCCGGAAGGGCGGCAAGATCGGGATCTTCGGCGGTGCCGGCGTCGGCAAGACCGTCATCATCCAGGAACTGATCAGGAACGTGGCCCAGGAGCACGCCGGCGTCTCCGTGTTCGCCGGCGTCGGCGAGCGCAGCCGCGAGGGCAACGACCTCATCCACGAGATGACAGAGTCGGGCGTCATCGCCAAGACGGCCTTCGTCTTCGGCCAGATGAACGAGCCGCCGGGCGCCCGCCAGCGGGTGGGCCTGACCGGCCTGACGATGGCCGAGTACTTCCGCGACGAGGAGGGCCGCGACGTCCTCCTCTTCATCGACAACATCTTCCGGTTCACGCAGGCCGGCTCGGAGGTCTCCGCGCTCCTCGGCCGGATGCCCTCGGCCGTTGGGTACCAGCCCAACCTGGCGACCGAGATGGCCGCCCTCCAGGAGCGGATCACGTCCACCAAGAAGGGCTCCATCACCTCGCTCCAGGCTGTCTTCGTCCCGGCGGACGACTACACGGACCCGGCGCCGGCGACGACCTTCGGCCACCTCGACTCCACGATCCGCCTGGAGCGGAGCATCGCCGAGCTGGGCATCTACCCGGCTGTGGACCCGCTGACCTCCACGTCACGGGTCCTGGACCCGCTGATCGTGGGCCAGGAGCACTACGACGTGGCGCGCGAGACGCAGCGCGTCCTGCAGCGCTACCAGGACCTCGAGCAGATCATCGCCATCCTCGGCGTGGACGAGCTCAGCGAGGATGACAAGTCCACGGTGGCCCGCGCTCGGCGCCTCCAGCGGTTCATGAGCCAGCCGTTCTTCGTGGGCGAGGTCTTCACCGGCCGGCCCGGCGTCTACGTCTCGATCAAGGACACCGTCGCATCGTTCAAGGAGATCCTGGACGGCAACGTGGACACCCTGCCCGAGCAGGCGTTCTTCCTGGCCGGCACGATCGACGACGTGCGGGCGAACGCGGCGAAGCTGGCAGGCTGACCGGCATGCCACTCCTGCTGGAGATCGTGACGCCGGAGAAGCTGGCCTACCGCGACACCGTGGACGGCGTGGTCCTGCCCGGGAGCGAAGGCGAGCTCGGCGTGCTCCCGCACCACGCGCCGCTCGTGTCCATGCTGGGCCTGGGCGAGCTCCGGATCCGGAAGGGCACGGAGGTCGAGTCGTTTGCGATCGTCGGGGGATTCCTCCAGGTCCGCCCGGACAAGGTCGTGGTCATGGCCGAGATGGCCGACATGGCCGCCGAGATCGACCTCGAGAAGGCCGCCGAGGCCCGTCGCGAGGCCGAGAAGGCCCTCGAGGGCGGGTTCCACGAGGGCGCGGACCTCGCGGCTGCCAGGGGCGCGCTCCAGGTCGCGCTCCTTCGCCAGCGTGTTGCCGAACGCCGGCACCGGGAGGGCCGCCCCCGGAGCCATGGCTGACGGTGGCTGACCCGCGACCGTTCCACTGGGAGTACGTCCCTCAACCGGTTCCGAGGGAGGTCTTCCGCGTCACGGGCGGGGTCGCCTTGCACGGGACGATCGCCGTGGCCGGCGCCAAGAACGCGGCCCTCAAGCTCCTCGCCGCCGCCGTCCTGACCGGCGAGCGCTGTCGGTTCACAAACGTCCCGGAGATCGAGGACGTGCGGGTCATGGCCGAGACGCTGCGCGACCTGGGCGTCGTGGTGGACCACCCTGCGGCGAACACCTACGAGGTCTCGGCCGGGGACGTGGACTGGCTGTTCGTGCCGCTCGAGGCGGCCGCCAAGATGCGGGCCAGCTTCATGCTCCTCGGCCCCATCCTGACCCGCTTCGGCGAGGTCATCATCAGCAACCCCGGCGGCGACCGGATCGGTCGGCGGCCGGTGGACCTCCACGTGGACGCGATGCGGGCGCTGGGCGCCGAGATCCATTACCGCTACGGCTACTACTACGCCAAGTCGCCCGGGCGCCTCCGCGGCGCCGAGGTCACCTTTCCGTTCGTGTCCGTCATGGGCACCGAAAATGCGATGCTCGCGGCGACGCTCGCCGACGGGCACACGGTGATCCGCCCGGCCGCGCAGGAGCCGGAGGTGGACGACCTGATCGAGTTCCTCCGCAAGATGGGCGCGGACGTCACGCGCACGACGCCGGACACGATCGAGGTCCACGGCAAGAAGCGGCTCCGCGGCGCCGACCACCATGTCGTCCCCGACCGGATCGAAGGCGGCACCTTCGCCATTGCGGCCGCGATGACCGGCGGCACCGTGACGCTGGAGCGGACCCGGTGCGACCACCTCGACGCGCTCGTGGAGAGCCTCGGCCGGATGGGCGTCGCCGTGAGCTGTGGCTCGGACACGCTGTCCGTGGACGCGACAGCGGTGGGGCCGGGCTCGTACAAGCCGATCGACATCGAGACCGCACCGTATCCGGGCCTCGCCACGGACCTCCAGCCGCCGCTGAGCGTGCTCCTCACCCAGGCGAACGGCCGGTCCAACGTCCACGAGGCGATCTTCGAGGACCGCCTCGAGTGGCTGGCCGAGCTTCGCAAGATGGGCGCGTCGGTGACGATGGCGGACGCCCACCATGCGATCATCGAGGGTCCCGCCCGGCTGGTGGGCGCGGAGGTGGACATCTCCGACCTCCGGGCCGGCGCGTCGCTCATCCTCGCCGCGCTCGCGGCGACGGGAACGTCCGTGATCCACGGCGGACACCACGTCCGGCGAGGGTATGAGAACATCGAGGC